>CAYTOU010000149.1:0-3427 GCA_964439295.1 uncultured Oscillospiraceae bacterium | reverse complement strand
CCCCAGATGACTAGAGCGCTTTCAGGCAACCCGTCATTTGCGCGCCATTGTCGTGCCATTGTGTCAGTGAAACATACCAGTGGGGAAAAGTTCAAAATTCCCGAGACAAGTCCCTTTAGGATGAAATCGCTCTCAAACAGAGACCCTGAGCGGTACGCAAACAGGCTCACGGCAAATTCGAGGAGGCTTTGGTATGAAGCAGTTGAATGAAAAGGTTGCAATTGTAACCGGAGCAGGCCAGGGCATCGGCAAGGGCATCGCGCTTTGCCTCGCCAAGCGCGGCGTGAAGATCGTCGCCACCGGCCGCCGTGTTGAGCCGATTGAGCAGACCATCGCCGAAATCAAGGAATTTGGCGGCGACGGTTTCGCGATGACCTGCGACTCCGCCGACCGCGCCCGCGTGGACGAGGTCGTGGCCGCCGTTGTCGAGAAGTACGGCACCGTCGATGTCGTGGTCAACAACGCCCAGGCTATCGTTCCTTCCGCCCCGGTGGAGGAAACCACCTACGAGAACATGCTCAAGGCCTGGCAGAGCGGCGTCATTGGCGCGCTCAACTACATGCAGGCCGTCTTCCCCTACATGAAGGAGCAGCACGAAGGCCGCATCATCAACTTCGCGTCCGCAACCGGCATGTTCGGCATCGCCGGCCAGCTGGCCTACGCCTCGAACAAAGAGGCCATCCGCGGCATGACCAAGATCGCCGCGAAGGAATGGGGCCAGCACGGCATCTGCGTGAACGTCGTTCTTCCTGGTGCGGAATCGCCGGCCGCAAAGGCTTGGGCGCAGAAGTTCCCCGAAGAATACGCCAAGCAGGTGAACCTGAACCCGATGAAGCGTTTCGGTGATCCCGAAAACGACATCGCGCCGGTTGTCGCCTTCCTCGCTGGTCCCGACTCGTGCTACTTCTCGGGCCAGAGCGTCATTGTCGATGGCGCGAACAACATCATGCCGTAAACTGCTTGCCTAATGCGTCGCAAGACGTTTTAGGCGGCATTAACGGGCTCGTGAGCTGCGCAATCTGCCGCGTGGTTTTGCGAGCAGCTAGGCTCCAGAACGCTCGTTACCCCCCTGCGTTCTGGAGTCTTTTCTATTCCCTACTGGTCTTCGCCTTCCTTGATCTCCTTGGAGGCCTCGCGCTGCTCCTTGTAGAAGCGGTCGGCATCGCGCTTCTCGGCGAAGGTCGCGCTCTTCTTCTCGGCGGGCTGGTTCACCACCACCTGCGGATACGGAATGCCAATGTCGTGCTTGTCGAAGAGCAGCTTGATAGCGCGGTTCAGGTCGCGCTCCACCTGGGCGCGGTCGGCCTCGGCGCACTGCACCATGATGCGGATGTTCACGCTGTTGTCGCCCAGCGAAACGACGCCCTTGTAGAAAGGCCCGCCAATGATGGCCGGAATCTGCTCCTTGATGCGCGGCAACTCGTCGGCGAGGATGTCCTCGACGCGCTCAAGCGACTCGCTGTACTCGATGCCCACATCGAGCCAGGTGTAGGTGCTCTGCTTCGTCATGTTCACGATGTCGCTCACGTTGCTGTTGCGGATGACCTTGATGTTCTGCGCGCCATTCATGATCTTCGTGGTGCGGATGCCAATCTCCACGACGGTGCCGCGCCAGCCGCCCACCGTGATGATGTCGCCCACGCGGAAGGCGCCCTCAAAGATGAGGAACAGGCCGGACAGGATGTCGGCCACCAGGTCTTTCGCGCCCAGCGAGATGGCGATGGAAAGGATGCCGGCGGAAGCAAGGAGCGTCGTGGTATCCACGCCCAAAAGCGCCAGGCAGTAGTAGATCATGCCGATGATGGTGGCGTATTTCACGAAGCTGCCAAGCAGGCGGCAGACCGTCTCGCCGCGCGAATCGAGCGTTTCGGCCAGCAGAAGCAGCAGCTTCTTCAGCACCGTCGCGACCGTCATCGCCACGCAGGCGAACATGATGCTTGCCGTGATCGCGAAGATGTTCAGGCCGCGTTCCCATTCCCCACCGAGGATGTACGAGAAGAGGGAGTCGCTGCCGAAGATGCTCTCGCGGAACATGACGGCGATAAACACCACCAGCACGGAGAAGCCCACGAGCACCTTCATCACGGCGCCCACCTTCTGCTCGGGCGTCTTGCCTTCCCAATCGAAGGCGCCGAAGAAGAAGCGGCTCGCGATGGATTCGGTACGCACGCTGCGCCCGGTGGGCAGCGTCACGTCGAAGTGGCGGTCGTCTGCGGCGATGGCGGCCTCATCTTCGGACGCCGCATCCTTCGCAAACGGGTCGCGCTTGCGCTCGAAGGCCAGGATCACGAAGATCAGCAGCTGGCAGATGAGCGCGACCACGGCAGTGGCCAGCATGAGCGGCCCGCGCTCGGCCATGAGCTCGCCTTCGCTGCCGGCGACATACAGGTAGTAGTCGCCCTGCTCGGCGGAGGCGGCATAGTAGGTCTCGCCGCCGATGGTGAGATAGTCGTTGTAGCCGTCCTTCAGCTGGTTTTCGGTCATGCCGCAATCGGTGGCGGTCTTGCCGATCATCTTGCTATCGGGGTAATAGGCGAAGGTGCCGTCGTTCTTGTTGATGGCGAAGGCGAAGCCGTCGGCGCCCACCTTCACGCCATCAAGCACCTTGTCGATCTGCACGCTGTCGAGCAGGTCGGCCAGGCGGCTCGGGCGCACGTTGATCTGCACGAAGCCGTTGGGATTGCCCTCGTCATCCTTCAGCGAGACGCCAATGTACTGGCGCAGCTCGCCGGAAATCTCGTCGGTGCGCGCATCCTGCACCACATGGTCGACGCCCTGCAGCAGGCGGCGGAACTCGTAGGAGGCGTCGTTCGGGTCGTCGCTTAAGGTGTACTTGGAGTACGTGGAATTGGTCACCGACATGTTGCCCTCTTCGTCGAAGATGTCCACATACTGCACCTGCAGCACGTCGGCAAGCTTCTGGAGGTCGGTCTTGTTGGCCAGGTCGGGATTCGCCTCGAGCACATAGGCGGCCACTTCGGCCTTGTTCAGGTAGCGCTCGGAATACTGGCTGCGCAGCGCGTCGGCGCGGTCGTCGGCCTGCTGGATGGTCGCGGCGAGCTCGTCCACGCGGCTGTTGTTCATCACCGACTGGCTGGACAGCGCGAAAAGCGTCTGCATGTAGAAGGCGATGCCCAGGATGGCGACAAAGCCCACGAGGGAAAGCACCGCGCCCTTCTTGGCGATGGCCTTGTTGATACGATGATTCGCGCCGGCATCGATATAGTCGGGGTCTTCCGTAGCGGGCGAACTACCAGCGGCCCCTTCCCCGGCGGGCTGGGTGCCTGCAGCTCCTCCCCCGGCTGCTGCGCCCCCCGCGGGCGTGCCACCTGCGGGCGTGCCACCTGCGGCTCCCACACCAGCAGCAACCGCCCCAGCTGTCGCCCCGCCACTCACACCAGCAACCGCACCAGCGGACTTGCGGCGG
>CAYTOU010000148.1:0-6631 GCA_964439295.1 uncultured Oscillospiraceae bacterium | reverse complement strand
AAATATTATATCGCAAATGCGCAAAGTGCGCAATATGTCGGTGAAGGTTTTGTGGCGCGGCGCGCGCAAGCGCGCCAGCCGTTAGCTGTTAGCGGTTAGCCGTTAGCTTTGAATTAGAATGCTGAGTAACCCATCATTCTAACTCAATATGGCGTTAATAAGGTACGCAGAGAATGAAACGGGCAATGGAATATTAGTTCTTAAAAAGCACCTTGCACACTAACTCAAGCTAACCGCTAACCGCTATCAGCTAACCACGCGCCCCTACCTTGACCCTACCAAAGCTTTCATATATAATTAAACCAAACGAAAATCATACCCACCTCATCGAAAGGAGCATCGCAAAATGGACATTAAAGCAACCATCAAGAAGATGACGCTTGAGGAAAAGGCGTCGCTGTGCTCGGGCGCGAACATGTGGGATACCGAGAAGATCGACCGCGTGGACTTGCCCAAGATCACCATGTCGGACGGACCGCACGGTCTGCGCCGTCAGGAGGGGTACGAGGACCCGACCGCGCAGGGCATGTCCACAAAGACCGCGATAGGCTGGCCCACCGCGTCGGCGCTGGCGGCGAGCTTTGACAGGAAGCTGCTGGGCAAAATAGGTAACCTTCTGGGCGAAGAGTGCCTGGCGTACGACACGCAGATACTGCTGGGACCCGGCGTCAACATAAAGCGCAGCCCGCTGTGCGGACGCAATTTCGAGTACTTCTCCGAAGACCCGTACGCGGCGGGCGAGCTGGCGGCGGCGTACATCGGCGGCGTGCAGGAAAAGGGCGTGGCGTCATGCGTAAAGCACTTCGCCGCGAACAACCAGGAGTATCGCCGCATGAGCTGCGACAGCAAGGTGTCCGAGCGCGCGCTGCACGAAATATACCTGCCCGCGTTCGAGGCGGCGGTCAAAAAGGGCAAAGTCAAGACCGTCATGTGCTCGTACAACCTGATTAACGGCGTGTATTCGTGCGAAAACGTGTGGCTGCTCACCGATGTGCTGCGCAAGGAATGGGGCTTTGACGGCTTTGTAATGACCGACTGGGGCGCGATGAACCGCCGCGTCGAGGCGCTCAAGGCGGGTCTGGAGCTTGAAATGCCTTCATCGGGCGGCGTGACCGATAAGGAGATTATCGATGCCGTGCGCGCGGGCACGCTGGACGAAGAGGTGCTGGACAGGGCAGTCGAAAGGCTGCTCAATGTAATCGACTGGTGTCTTGAGAATAAGAAGGCCATACCGCTCGACCTCAAGGCGCATCACGACGAGGCGGTTAAGGCGGCACAGCAGTGCGCCGTGCTGCTCAAAAACGACGACAAACTCCTGCCGCTAAACGGCAATCAGAAGATCGCGCTCATAGGCGGCTATGCCGATAGGCCGCGCATACAGGGCGGCGGCTCCAGCCACATAGTCAACTTTAAGATAGATTCGGCGCTTGACGCGGTTAAGGACATGCAAAGCATCACCTACGCGCCCATGTTCCGCGATGAAAAGTCGCTGGGCGATGACGAGTGGCAAAAGGCAATCGATGCCGCGCGGAACGCCGACGTGGCGGTCATATTCGCGGGACTGCCCGACTCGTTCGAGTCCGAGGGCTTTGACCGCAGTCATATGAATATGCCCGATGTGCAGGTATCGGCAATCCGCGCGATCTCCGCGGTGCAGAAGAACACTGTCGTGGTGCTGCACATAGGCAGCCCGATAATAATGCCGTGGCTAAACGATGTCAAGGCGGTTCTCAACATGTACCTGTCCGGCGAAGGCTCGGGCAAGGCGGCTATAGACCTGCTCTTCGGCAAAGTCAATCCGTCGGGCAAGCTGGCCGAAACTTTCCCGCTGCGCGCCGAGGACACGCCGACCTACCTTACATATGGCAAAAACAAGATGGAAGCCTTCTACGGCGAGGACATATTCGTGGGCTATCGCTGGTACGATGCGCGCAATATGGACGTGCGCTTCCCGTTCGGCTACGGTCTGAGCTATACCGACTTCCGCATAGATAATTTAAAGCTAAGCGCCGACACGTTCAAGGCGGGCGACACGCTGACCGTCACCTGCGATGTGACCAACATAGGCACATGCGCGGGCGCCGAGGTCGTGCAGCTGTACGTGGGCTATGTGGGTCAGGGCAAAATTGCGCGTCCCGTGCGCGAACTGCGCGGGTTTGAAAAGATAGCTCTCGCGCCCGGCGAAACCAAGACGGCTTTGTTCAAGCTGGACAGCCGCGCATTCTCGTACTGGGAGGAGCAAATCGGCGCATGGCATATGGAAAAGGGCACTTACGCGATATGCGTGGGCAATTCCAGCCGCAATCTGCCGCTTACAGCCAATGTGCAGGTTGAGTCCGAGCAACTGCCGCTGCCCAAGGACGAATCGCGCCGCACGATGGGCGATGTACTGGCGTTCGCCAAGTCGCCCGACGACGTTAAGCGCGTAATGGGCATGAGCGGTATGCTCAGCGGCGAGCTTGAAAACCTCTCGGGCGATGCCGACGCGACCGCGATGATGACCGCCATGCTGGACGGCATGCCGCTGCACACGATAAAGTCGTTCGCGCGCATTACCGATGAGGATATACGCGCGGTTGTCGAGAGCGTTGTGGGGAAGGATAAGTAAGATATAAGGCTGACTTTGGGCGATGTAAGTAACGCCTTTGGGAATTAATTGGAGGAATGGTGTATGCAACCATACTTTATCGAAAATGGTGTACTGGTGAAGTTCTTTGGCGAATGCAAAGATTTCGTCGTTCCGTGCGGCGTTACTTACATCGGCAGCCATGCGTTTGAAGGATGCGACAAGCTAAAGAGTGTCGTACTGCCCGAAGACGTGACTCATATAGGCAGTTCTGCGTTTGAAGGATGCTCGAATCTCGCAAGCATTACAATGCCAGGCAGCGTTAAAACCATCGATAACGGTGCGTTTAAGGGCTGCGGCATGCTGAAAAGCATAGAAATACCCAGTGGCGTGAATCAAATAAGCGATTGCGCGTTTATGGAATGCTGCAGTCTGCAAAGCATTGTCATACCGGATGGTGTGACTTCTATAGGCGACTCTGCGTTCAGCGACTGCAATCAACTTATAAGCATTGCCATACCGGATGGCGTGACTTCTATAGGCAGTACCGCATTTAAAGGGTGCTTAAGCCTTGAAGACATCTCTATACCGGCAAGCGTGACTGCCATAGGCGACTATGCCTTCTGCTGCTGTGGCAGCCTTACGAGTGTCACTTTGCCCGAAGGCATTACTTCCATCGGTTGTTCCATGTTTAGCCACTGCGAGAATTTGACTGACATTACGATCCCGCAAAGCGTTACGTCAATCGGCAAATCCGCGTTTGAGGATTGCGAATGTTTAACCGGCATTGCGATACCGGCAGGCGTTACGTCCATAGACAAGCTGGCATTTGCCGGCTGTAGCAGCATAACGAGCATAGTCATACCGGATAATGTTACCTCTATCGGCACATCGGCGTTTGAGGATTGCGATTCTCTTACCGATATAACGATACCGCAGAGCGTCACGAGCATTGGCGATTCGGCATTCAGCAATTGCGTGAGCCTTAAGAGCATCGCGCTCCCAAACAACGTGACTTCCATAGACGCTGAAACGTTTTGGGAATGTGTTAGCCTTGAGAGCGTATCCCTGCCGAAAAAGCTGACTTCCATAGGCGCCGGTGCGTTTTGCAATTGCAAAAGCCTTAAGCGCATAACCATACCCAAGAAGGTTTCATTCATTGGCAGCTCCGCGTTCATGCAGTGCGGCAAACTTAAAACCGTAACTATACCCGCCGGAATTACCCAAATAAGCGATTACGCGTTTTTTGATTGCGTTAGCCTAAAGAGTGTTTCTATCCCGGATAGCGTAAATTCAATCGGCGACTATGCATTTAACGGCTGTCGCAGTCTGACCGCTGTCACACTGCCGCAAGGCATTACGCATATAGGCAAATGGGCATTTTCGGAATGCGAAAAAGTAACTGAAATAGTCATACCGGACGGCATTACGTCAATTGACGAATTCGCGTTTGATGATTGCCGCGGACTTACGAGCGTTACACTCCCGCAAAATCTCATTGCCATAGGCAATTCCGCGTTTTGCCGCTGTTCAAGCCTTGAAAGCATATCGATACCCGACAGTGTAACTTCCATAGGCATGGACGCATTTGAAGAATGCTCAAAGCTCACGAGCTTTACTGTGCCGCATGGCGTAACCGAAATCGAGAGCTCGGTATTTGACGGCTGCCATAATCTAAAGAGCGTTACACTGCCCGAAGGCATTAAATCAATCGGCAATTATGCGTTTAGCGAGTGCAAAAGGCTTGAAAGCATTGCGATACCGCAAAGCGTTACGGCGATCTATTGCTCCGCATTCGAGTCTTGCAACGGGCTTGAGAGCATCACGATACCGAAGAACGTAATTAGGATATCGGACGAAGCGTTCGGCAGCTGCGAAAATCTGAAAGAGATAACTTTCCTATGCAACATGAAGAACATAAGAAGCGGCATCATGCGCGACTGTCCCGCCCTTGAGCTGATTCACATAGCGGACATATCGTGCATATCGCCCAAGCTCCGCCCGCAAGCCGCCGCCGCGTTCGCCGAAGACGAACGCGACACTACCGACGAAAACGGGCAGAAGTACCTAAAGTACATAAAGGACAATGCCCGAGAGCTCCTCGACACGGCGGTTAAGCATCCCGCGCTTATGCATCTTATGCTGCGCGAAAGGTTGATTGCGGCGGATGATGTTAAAGCCGCGACCAAAGCTGCTAAAAAGAGCGGCAATGAAGAATTGGTCGACGCCGTCAAAAAGTACGAAAAAGCCGTTTTAGGCGGTAAATAATGGCATGCAAAAAGCGCGTTTTGCCCCTTCCGAATAAGAGAAGGGCAAAACGCGCTTGCTTATTTTTAAGATCGTTTCGACTGCGCTTACCTGCCTGAAAACTCCGGCGAATGATAGAATATCGTTTTTGAAAAGCTGTTTTCCGATTTAAGACGCTCGGCCTGGACATAATTCAAATGCACCGGATAGCGCACTTGTACCATTGAGCCGCACCTAAGCAATTGCTCGCTGTACGAGCCCCTTTCAACCGTGCCGGTCATGACTGCCATGCCGCCCATGCCCAGCACCTGCTGCGCGACCTGCCGCGATGCCGCGCTGCGCAATTGCGGATCGCTTACGAACACTATGCCGCTGCTTTGTCCGGCGTACGGCTGAACCAATGCCGCTATGTCAACCGGTCTATACCAGAACCCGCCCGCGCGCTGCTTTGCGATGTTTTCAAGCATCAGTTCATCCGCGTAGTATTTTGCGCCGGTCATGCTGCTTGAAAAGAGCTTCAGTATGTCCAATCCGCGCCCGTATTTGGGCACGGGATAGAGTAGAAGCTTATGCGCCGAAAGCATTTGTTTGCTTTTTTCAATCAACCGCTCGCATGCCGCGTCAAACGGCGTATCGTCCCTGCCGTATGCGCAGTCCAGTACGGCGCAGTCGGCGACGTGGCCGCGTATACTGTCGCAATTGTATACCGGCGAATCCTCGGTATAGTCGCCCGAAAAGAGTATGGACTCGCCGTATTCGGAAAAGCGATACCATACGCTGCCCGCGCAATGCCCGCTGCGCCCCCACTGTATGCGCATGTCGTTAAACTGCCCCGCGCCGCCCGGGCAGAGCGTGTCAAGCGCGCAGCTTTTCTTGAGGGTGAATGTAAGCTGCCGCAGCGTTTCGCTTGACGCAATGACGCTGCCGCGAAATCCGTTTTCATTAAGCCACGGCAGCGCGCCCGTGTGGTCGGCGTGCGAGTGCGTGAGGAACACGGCAGTAAGTCCGCTTATCTGCTCACTGTTTAGCCGCGGATACGGGTCGTCGGGCGTATCCGCCATCCTGCCGCAGTCCACGAGAAAGCTAAGCGTTTCGCCCTTCACATAAAAGCAGTTGCGCCCGTGCTCGCCCACGCCGCCCGCTATGTATAGCTCCATTTTTAGGCCACCTTCTTTTTGCCGACAACGCGATTGAACACCAGCAGCGCGGTCGTGGTAATAAGCACGCACAGCACAGCCATCGCCATGCCCAAAGAAACGCTGCCCTGCTCGAATTCGCGATTGATATAGGTTGAAACCACCAGCGTGTTGGGCGGCGCGATAAGGCTCGCGGTCACCAGCTCGCGAAACGCTATAATGAATATCATCATCCAACCGGCGAATATGCCGCGCGAAATCATGGGCAGTGTAATGCGCCTGAACACATACGCGGGCGAGCCGCCGAACGTGCGCCCGGCCTCAAGCAGGCTGTCGTTTATCTGAGTGAACGCCGATGTGACGTACTGCACGCTATAGGGCAGATACAGTACGACATACGCCAGTACCATTATGCCTATCGTGTTGTATAGCGGTATGACCTTGTATATGGCGTTCCAAAAGAGCATTATGCCAATAACCAGCACTATGCTGGGCAACATTTCGGGCAGCAGGCTTATGCCCTCAAGCGTCTTTTTGAAGAAGCCGTTTGTCCTGCGCACGGCGACGACTACGGCGGTGCCTATTACCGAGCAGAGCGTTGCCGAGGACACGGCGAGAAACAGACTCTTCCATATCGATGAAATCGCCTTGGGCGTGCCGAGCAACTCTTTATAATGATCCA
>CAYTOU010000147.1:0-6751 GCA_964439295.1 uncultured Oscillospiraceae bacterium | reverse complement strand
TGTATGAGTTGCCATCCGGCTCGCGCAACCATATATTAGAGTTGCGCGAGAAGTTATGGTATATGTGACGCGGCAGCAATATGAGCGACTTTGCATACTAACTCAAGCTAGTCACTGACCACTATCCACTGATCACTTTCTCCCGTCCCGCACACTAACTCAAGCTAACAGCTAACCGCTAACAGCTAACAGCTAACAGCTACTCCCGTCCCTCGTCCGCCTTCTGTTCAAAATGCGTCACGCCCTTATACTCGCGGCGCATATTGTATTCGTGCTTTTTCGTAAAAGCCTTTGCAAGCTCATCGGCGCTTACGTCGTAGCACAGCATAAGATCGCCCAGATACATCAGCACATCGGCGAATTCCTCGGTGAACGATGCGCGCACATCCGGGTCATTCATTATTGCGTCATTGCCCTTTTTCTTGATTATGTCGCCGACCTCGCCCATCTCGCATATGCCCCACAGCAAATGCGCAGCTCCGTTTTCGGGCGTCACATCTGCCCATATGCCTTCGTACTTCTTTTGCAGACGCCTTTGCATATCCAGTATATCGGAAAAATTAAGGTCCATATCGCACCTCCCTTTTATGATCAGCCCACCGAATCCTCGTTTTTCATAAAGAGATTTTCGCAGTCCCACAGCCCGTCCAGCACCTCGCGCCTTGAAAAGCCGTAGCTGTCCAGTACTTCATCCTTCAGTGCGTCCAGATCGCGATAGAAGAGGTATGCCGCCTTGAGCTTGAGCGGCGTTGCCTCTTCCTCCAGCGAATCGAAAAGTTTGTTTTCGGCATCGCATACGGCGCACTTATCGGTCAGGCGCTTGAGCTCCAGATGCAGTTTATATTCCGCCGTCTTCATCTCTTCATCGGTAAACTCATCGACATTATGTATGTCGTGGTTGGATAGTATCAGCTCCATCGTTTCAAACGCCGCGACTATGCGCGCGGGCATATCCTTTATAGCCGGCATGGTCATTTCTCCTGATGCTGTTATTTATGCGCACGGTCTATTCCGCGCGATATCTTCCTTCAAAAATAATAAGCGAAAAGCGCGCCATTGTCAAGCGCGTGCAAAGCGGTGCTCGCCGTCATACTCGCGCCACTCGTATTTTAGGCAAATTTAGTAATATGATGATTGATTTTGCGGCGCTGCAATGGTAGTATGTGTACGTACTGTCAAAGGCATGATAAAGCGCAATGGTGCGCACGATATAATCGGCGAATCGGCGCCTCTTTAAGGAGATGCACATGGGAGAAGCCATAATGGAGTCCTCTTTCGTTCAGACACTGCTTGATTGCATTCAGGCATTCATGACATCTGTCGTCGCCTTCATGATACTGGGACCCGTGGGGTTCATACTGGGCGAATTGTTCCCGCGCAAGTGGGTGCATTACGACAGTTTCCCGTTTAACGAATTCAAATGGGAAAAAAGCGGCGAGATATACCGCAAGCTGCGCATAAACGAGTGGAAGGACAGAGTGCCCGACATGAGCATACTGTTCAAGTGGATGTTCCCCAAACAGGGCATATCGCAATCGCGCTCCAGCGATTACTTCCGCCGCTTCGTAATCGAAACATGCGTGGCGGAGGCGGTTCACGTACTGCTTATGATAGCGGGATATGTGGTGTATGTATTCGTATATCCCAATCCGTGGGGATTCATTGCGTCCACGCTGTACGCGCTGGGCAATCTGCCGTTTGTACTTATACAGCGCTACAACCGTCCGCGCTTTAAGCTGATTATGCAGCGCCAGCAACAGATTGACGAGCGCAAAAAGCAGCTTGAAAGCAAGCGCGCGCAGCAGGAGGAGAAGTAATGCAGTTTTGGGATATACTTATGGCCATCCTTACCGTGCTGACCACGCTGTACGGCGCGTACTTTGTCGTAATCGCAATCTTGGGCACAATACGCAAGCAAAAGCCCCTGCCACACGTCAAGCCGCAAAAGCGCATTGCCGCGATAGTGGCGGCGCGCAACGAAAGCGGCGTTATCGGGCATTTGGTAAAGAGCATACTGGATCAGAACTATCCCGATGAACTCATGGACGTATTCGTCGTGCCCAACAACTGCACCGACGATACCGAGGCGGTCGCCCGCGCGGCGGGTGCGCGAATCCTCAATTGCACCGTGCCCGTGCATGCAAAGGGCGAGGCAGTGTCGTGGGCTATAGACGAGCTGCTCAAGTATCCCGAAGGCTATGACGCGTTTGTGATAGTCGACGCGGACAACCTGCTTGACAAAAACTACTTCAGCATATGCAACGATGCCCTATGCGCCGGTGCGCAAGTGGGTCAGGGCTTTCGCGACAGCAAGAACTATTCCGACTCCTGGATAGCCGGGTGTTCTTCCGAATTCTACTGGTGCATGAGTCGCTTCTTCAACCGCGCGCGCAGTGCTCTGGGCATGTCGTGCGCGCTCAACGGCACGGGAATTCTGTTAAGCGCCGAATACATGCGCAAGGTCGGCTGGCATACATCATCGCTGACCGAGGATCTTGAATTCACGGCGCAGTGTGCGCTTAACGGCGTGCGCATATGGTGGCTGGGCGATGCGATAGCGTATGACGAGCAGCCCAACGGCTTTTGTGACAGCTTTAAGCAGCGCCGCCGCTGGGCAGCGGGCACCGTGCAGTGCTTTCACGGCTACTTTAAGCGGCTTATAAAATGCGGCATACGCGAAAAGAGGCTTGAGTGTTTCGACATTGCCACACTTTTCGGCGGCATACTATTGCAGTTGATTTCGCTTATACCCGGCGTATATGTCTTTATAAAGACGTTCGCTACAATGGACAGTGCACAGATAATGCCGCTAATTATGCTGACAGCCGCGGGAGCGGTGCTCAGCTTTATCGCGCTCAGTGCCGGCTCATTCATACTTTTGCGCCTTGAGGGCAAGTCGGTGCGCGGTCAGTGGGGCACGGTGTTCGGATTGTGGCTTTTCCTTCTGACATGGGTACCCGCTAACCTTATCAGCCTATTCACGCGCCCGCCCAAGTGGGTCGCTATAAAGCACGACCGCGCCATGTCCATGGACGAGCTCGATGCCAACAAGTCCGGCGGAAAGTGACGGTTTATTGCATATGAAATACGTATCGTGGAATGTAAACGGACTGCGCGCATGTGTCGGCAAGGGCTTTATGGATTACTTTATGAGCGTAAACGCCGATGCGATATGCCTGCAGGAGACCAAACTGACGCCCGACCAGATTACTCTCGACACGCCCGGCTACACTCAAATATGGTCAAGCGCCGAAAAGAAAGGCTATTCGGGCACGGCGGTATTCACGCGCGTACAGCCGATAGCAATTACATACGGCATGGGCATAGACGAGCACGATCACGAAGGGCGCATGATTACATGCGAATTCGACACGCACTATCTGGTATGCGTATATACGCCCAATTCGCAAAAGGACCTAAAGCGGCTAGAATACCGCATGCGCTGGGAGGACGACTTCCGCGCATACTTAAAGGCATTGGACGAAAAAAAGCCTGTAATAGTATGCGGCGATCTAAACTGCGCACACGAGGAAATAGACATAAAGAACGCCGCGACCAATCACAATTCGGCGGGCTTTACCGATGACGAGCGCGCCAAAATGACCGCGCTGCTTGGCAGCGGCTTTGTCGACACGTTCCGCATGCTGCACCCCGACGCGCGCGACCGCTACAGCTGGTGGTCGTACATGTTCCACGCGCGCGAGCGCAATGCGGGCTGGCGCATAGACTACTTTTTGACATCCGAGCGCGTAAAAAGTGCCATACGCACCGCCGACATACACGATACCGTAATGGGCAGCGACCATTGCCCAATTTTGCTGGATATCGATATATGAGCATTATCCGCCGCAAGGCGGTTTTGAACGGAGGTTTTCCATGATAACGAAGATTGTCACTTCACTGGAAAAGGTGTTTTTAGACAGCGAGCCGCAAAGTAGCCCGACGCGCACATTCTCCGGCTTTGCCAACGAAACGATATCATTTCAGTTGGCGTATTGTCAGCCGCTTAACGGCGTGCGCGGCGGTTCATTCTGCGGAATCGAAGTTGAGAGCGACATAAAGGATCATGTGCGCATGCGCCGCGTGGTAAGCGTGCCTGTGGGGCTTGCGTCATTCAGTGGCTTTGACGATGACGACTATCTGCGCAAAGAGCCGGGGCTATACCCCGACATGCTGGTGGACGTTAATGAGTGCAAGCTGCGCGCGCTGCCCGACCAGTGGAACAGCATATGGATTGATGTAGAGGGCGCGCCCGCGGGCGAGCACACTCTGACATTCAAGATAACTCAGCCGGAGTGTGAAGACGCTATCGAAGAGGTACATGTAAACGTACTGAATTGCGATTTGCCCAAGCAGGAGCTTATATACACGCGCTGGCTACACTGCGATGCTATCGCGCAGTACTATCACATAGGCATGTGGTCGGAGACCTTCTGGGCATATCTTGAAAAGTTCATTGCCGCCGCCGTGCGCAGGGGCATTAACGCGATACTGACGCCCATACACACGCCGCCGCTAGACACCGAAGTGGGCGGCGAGCGAATGACGTCGCAGTTGGTCGATGTATATCTGACTCACGGCAAGTACTCATTCGGCTTTGACAGACTGCGCCGCTTTATAGATATCTGCAAGCGTTGCGGAGTCGAGTATTACGAAATAGCGCATCTATTCACCCAGTGGGGCGCATACTGCACGCCCAAGATAGTTGTTAACGTGGACGGCACCCTGCAAAAGCTATTCGGCTGGCACGTAAGCGCCACTTCAAAGGAATACGCCGAGTTTTTGGGCGAATACCTACCGGCGCTGAAAAATGAGCTTAAGGCGCAGGGCGTGCTTGAAAGAACCATCTGGCACATATCGGACGAGCCGTCGTTTGAGCATTTGGAATCGTACAAAGCCGCCAAGGCGCTGGTTGAACCGTACATAGGCGACATGTACATACTTGACGCCTTAAGCGATGTGCGCTTTTACAAGACCGGCGCGGTCGAGCACCCCGTACCCGCCAACAACCATGTGCACGACTTTATTGACGAACACGTCAAGGGGCTATGGACATACTACTGCTGCGGTCAGGGCAAGGATGTATCCAACCAGTTCATAGCCATGCCCAGCCGTCGCGAGCGCATACTGGGCGTACAGATGTACAAGTACGACATAGTCGGCTTCCTACACTGGGGATACAACTTCTACAACTGCCAGTACTCCTACTACCCCATCGATCCGTACGGCACCACGGATGGCGACGGCTTTGTTCCCGCCGGCGACACGTTCCAGGTCTATCCGGGCAAGGACGGCGAGGCAGTCGAGTCCATACGCATGATGGTATTTGCCGAGTGCATAGACGACATGCGCGCGCTCAAGCTACTTGAGCAACTCACGAGTCGCGAGCATGTGCTTAAGCTCATTGAGGAAGGCTGCGAAAGCGAATTGACCTTCTACGACTATCCGCGCAATGACGAATACATTATTGCTTTGCGCGAAAAGGTCAATAACGAAATAATAGCCAATCTAAAGAAGTAAACCACATTACAAAAGGCGGTACAGTTAAGCTGTGCCGCCGATTTATGCATAGAATACGCAAGGTGATATGAATGGTAACCGAACTATTGCGTGCGGACAATGATTCAATTGCGCGCGCTGCAAGTCTCATTAATGCCGGTGAGGTCGTAGGTTTTCCGACCGAGACGGTATACGGTCTGGGTGCGAATGCGCTTAATTCCGATGCGGTACTGAAGATATTTGCCGCGAAGGGGCGTCCGGCGGACAATCCGCTCATCGTACACATTAGTGCGCTTGAGCAGATCAAGCCGCTCATTAAAGGAGAGCTTCCGGAAAGCGCGCGTCTTTTAGCCAATGCGTACTGGCCCGGGCCCATGACGCTTATTTTGCCCAAGTCGGATTTAATACCCGATACAGTCAGTGCGGGCTTAGACACCGTAGGCATACGCATGCCGTCCAATCCGGTTGCGCGCGCGTTCATCAGCGCGTGCCATTGTCCCATAGCTGCGCCGTCGGCTAACCGTTCGGGCAGACCCAGTCCGACATGTGCGCTTGACGTATTCGAGGACATGGACGGGCGCGTACCGATGATACTTGACGGTGGCGAATGCGACATAGGGCTTGAGTCCACTGTAATATCGCTCACCGAAGGGCGTGCGCGCATACTACGTCCGGGCGGCATAACGCCCGAGATGATCGAGCGCATATTAGGCGGCGTGGACGTCGACCCGACCGCGCTCAAGCCACTTGCGGAAGGGCAAATCGCGCGCTCGCCGGGCATGAAGTACCGTCACTACGCGCCCAAGGGCAAGCTAATACTGATAGACGGCTCTCCCGAACATGTTATTCAAGCCCTACGCGAGCGCTACGATCAGGAGAAGGCGCTCGGCCGCAAGGTATGTCTACTACTCCCCGAAAGCCTTATCAAGGATTTCCCGGGCTATTTTGTCTATTCCCTAGGCAGCGATCTGGAAGAAGCCTCTCACCGCGTATTCTCCGCGCTACGTCAATTAGACCGCGACGGCATAGAAATCGCCTTCTGTCAAACCTTCGACACTCACGGCATAGGCTTAGCGCTCATGAACCGCCTCGACCGCGCCGCAGGGTTTACTATTGAGAAGGTTTAGGGAACGTGGGGAACGCGCTTTCTTTTCGGGAAAAGAAAGCTGCAAAGAAAAGCCGCTCACGTTCTGATGCAGCATGACTGTAATCGGACAAGAGAACGGATATATATTGGAAGGTGCTTATGCCT
>CAYTOU010000146.1:0-6804 GCA_964439295.1 uncultured Oscillospiraceae bacterium | reverse complement strand
TTCCAATGAATCGCCGATCATGAAATTATGTTAATATTATACCCCCCCCCGCAAAATTTTTGTCAAGCAGTTTAAGATTGTTTGTCATAATAAGACAAAAAGCAGCACTCGATCCATCGTCGAGTGCTGCAATATTCTTTGATTTGCGTTTTTACCTTAAATTACTTTGTGATAACGCCGTCTATATCCCACAGATCGCGCCAGTCGTTTGCGCCCGGCCACAGGAAGACTTGACCTTTTACAAGTCGGTTGTCCTTCTCCAGTGTCTTGATCAACGCCATCTCTTCATCGGTCAGCGGATCTTCGGTCACGCAGCGCAGGTTTGAAATTAGGTTCTTTTCCTTTGTGGAGAACGGAATGGGCGTCTGTCCCCTCTGCACTGCCCACTTAATGCATACGAGCACGGGATGTACGCCGTGTGCATCGGCTATCTTGCGGATTTCGGGCAGCTCTATGTCGGCTATATCCTCGGGGGTGCGGTCGCGCTCGGGACGGTCGGGCGAGCCCAGCGGGCAATAGCCTACGACCTGAATACCGCGCTCCATGCAGTAGTCGAAAAGCTCCTGCTGCTGGAAGCAGGGATGCAACTCCATCTCAACGGCAGCGGGCTTTATGCGGCACAGCGGCAGCACAGCTTCGAGCTTAGGTATGGTCATATTGGACATGCCTATATGTTTGGTCAGTCCCATATCGACCAGTCGCTCCATCTGACGCCAAGTTGCCATGAAGTCTTCCACAAGGAAGGGCTTGGAGTCGGGGTTGCGCTCGTCTACACTGCACATCGGCGGATGATAGTTCGGGAAAGGCCAATGTACATAGTACATGTCCAGATAGTCAAGCTGCAGATCCTTAAGCGTCTTAGCGCACGCAAGCAACACATCACCCTTACCATGCATGTCGTTCCACACCTTGGATACGATGAAGAGCTCTTCACGCTTGACAACGCCTTCGGTAAAGGCCTGAGTGAACACATTGCCTATCAGGTCTTCGTTGCCGTAGCATGCAGCGCAATCAAAGTGACGATAGCCCACGCGTATTGCGCTTGCAACAGCCTGCGCAACCAGCTCCGGCGATGCGTGGTCGGAACCGAATGTACCCATGCCGATTGCGGGCATCTGTGCTCCGGTGTACAGTTGCCTTTGCGGTATCTTACTGGGATTAATGAATTCCATGCTGTTTCCCCCTTTTGTATGTATATTTGAGAGTCGTTTACGCTCCGTATATCAATTAAGCAATCTGATGAACGTCTATCTGAGGCAGGAGCTTTTCCATGTCCTCTTTGAGGAAGTAGCCCGTTTCCAGTCGCATAGCTCCGGCGGCGGACATAGCACTTGCCAGACGTATGGCATCGGGTACGGACAGACCGCGCGAGAAGCCCACTGCGAAGCCCGCGGTCATGATATCGCCGCAACCTACGGTATTGGCTGCATCAATGTGAGGCACTTTTGCCGCGAATACGCCATCGCTACTTGATATCACCGCGCCGTCACCGCCGCGAGAGATGACTACAACGGGCACACCTTTTGAATGCAGCAGTTGTGCCGCATCGATAAGCTCCTTATCGGTGTGTATCTCGCGTCCGGTCAGCATCTGTATCTCATCCATATTGGGCTTTATCATATACGGATGATAGTTTACGCAATTTTCAAGCAGCTTACCGCTGGTGTCCACTATGACCTTCTTGCCGCTCTTTTCGGCTGCATCGATCAACCTGCGGTACAAGTCGGCATCGCCGCCCTTGGGTATGCTGCCGGAGATAGTGGCTATACTGCACTTGTCGACCAGTAGGCTAAAATGCTCGACCAGCTTGTCCATATCCTCTTGTGTAATTGCAAAGCCGGGCTCTAGGAATTCGGTCTGAGTCTGGTTAGTCTCATCCCATATGTTAATGCAGGTGCGGCTCTCACCGTTGCACCAGACGAATTCGCTCGCAATGCCCTGCGCCTTTACGCCTTCCTCAATGAACGCGCCTGAATGCCCGCCTAGGAAGCCCGTCGCAGTCACCTCTTCGCCCGCAAGCATGGCGGCGCGTGATACATTGAGCCCCTTGCCGCCGCTAGTGGCGGCGCAGGAAATGACGCGGTTTACCTTGCCTACTCCGAACGACTTGGTTACATAACGCTTGTCAATAGCTGCATTGGCAGTTACCGTCAATATCATGAAGATTCACCGGCTTTCTAATTTATCACAGCTCGCTGTCGATGAGTATCTTGCCCTTGACCGTGCCGGGCGTCCTATACATCTCGAAAGCGGTGTCGATCTGAGACAGCGGAACCTTCTTGAATATGAGATCGTCGTCAAACTTCAGCTTGCCGTTGGCGAAATATTCGGCAGTGAGCTCCCACTCATGTCCCGGGAAGGGTGCGGAATAGGACATCCACGAACCGGTCAGCTTGAATTCCTTACGGTTGAGGTTCTCCCACTCCTTGACAGAGAAAGTCAGCTCTCTCGTAGGCGTACCTATGAAGCCCACATGCGCCCTGTTGGCGGCCAGCTCAAACGCCATCTTCATTGTAATGGTGTTTCCGGCGGTTTCATAGACGTAATCAAAGCCGCGTCCGCCGGTCATAGCCATCGCCTTATCCATGAAGTCCTTTTCCTTTGTGTTGACGCCTTCATCGGCGCCCAGACGCTTGGCGAGCTCCAAACGCTCGTCCAGTATGTCGAATACTACGACCTTAGCCGCACCGAATATCTTTGCCCACTGCATGGTCAGAAGGCCTATCGTGCCGCCGCCCAGAATGGCCACGGTGTGACCGCCTTCATAGTCGGCGCGCTCCAAACCGTGCAATGCAACGGTCGACGGCTCAAACAATGCGCCTTTTTCGAAAGAGACATCTTCGCTGAACTTCACGGCGTTCTTTTCGGGCACTACAACGTACTCGGCAAAGCTACCGAACTGGCGCGAACCAACAAAGCTGTAATGCTTGCACAGCGAGAAGTTGCCCTTCTTGCAGTCCTCGCACTCCATGCAGGGTACAAGCGGCACGCCTGCTACACGATCGCCGGGCTTAACGCTGGTTACGCCTTCGCCGACTTCTTCGACCACACCGGAGAACTCGTGACCCAGTACATTGGGGAAAAAGTGGCAAGCATCGCCGTTTACGCGCGGTATATCCGAACCGCATATGCCGGTATACTTCACCTTGACCAGGACAGTGCCCGGTTTTACCTGAGGCTTCTCGATGTCCTCATACCTGATATCATACTTTGCATGTACAACGCCGGCCTTCATGATTTTCTCCTCCTCTATTTCTGTTCACACTTTATTTCATCAATTGTTCAAGCGCCGGATAGAGTTTACGGTAAATCTCGTAGTTCTTGTCATACGCCTGTTCCTTATCCGGATCGGGCTCATGGCGGCGGGTTTCGTGAACGGTAAGGCTTACCGCTTCATCATATGACGCATAGTAGCCTGTTCCCACACCTGCCAATATCGCGGCACCAAGAGTCGTTGCTGTATCGGATGACGATACGGCTATCGGTATGCCGGTTATATCCGCCTTTATCTGAGTCCAGAGCAGCGAATTGGCTGAACCACCCATTGCTCTGAGCAATGTGACGGATGCACCGGCTTCTTTTGCAACATCGAGGTTGTGCTTAAGCGAGTAAGCAACTCCCTCCATGCACGCACGAACCATATGACCTTTTGTCTTTGAAAAATCCAGTCCGTAGAACACGCCTTTGGCTTCCGGATTCCATATGGGCGAGCGTTCGCCCGACATATAGGGCAGGAAGACAAGCCCGTCACTGCCGGGTGCTACCTTGGACGCGAGTGCGTTTAGCTGGTTTAATGAGGATTCGCCTGTTTCCTTTGCGAGCATGCGCTCGTAATCGGCGAACTCTTGCTCAAACCACCGCATGACACCGCCGCCGCCAACCGTACCTCCCTGGAGTAGCCATTTGCCGGGAATGACGTGATAGCCCAATATGAGCCTGGGATCGGCCTTGTACGATTCCATACATATGCTCATGCCGCCCGCCTGACCGCCTTGCTCCTGCGTTTCGCCATCGTGTATTACGCCGGCGCCCAGAGTACCGCACGCCGCGTCCAAACCACCGGCAACGACCGGCGTTCCCACGGCAAGACCGGTTTGCGCGGCGGCTTCTTTTGTCACATAGCCCGCCACAGCATCACATGCGACAATAGGCGGCAGGAAGCTTTCGGGTATACCCAGTTTGCGGCACATGTCGTAATTCCATGTACCATGACGCATATCGAAGCAGTGCCAGCCGTACCCCTGACATATGTCCTGAGTTACCGCGCCGGTCAGCTTATAGACAAGATAGCCGTTTGACTGAAGTATCTTGTCGGTCTTTTCAAAAACCTCTGGCAGGTTTTCTTTATACCAAATGACTTTGGCAGTGGTATATGTGGGCTGCAGTGAATTGCCGGACAGCTCAAATATGGCATCCTCGCCTATCTGTTCATTGAGCCTCATGCAAATGTCCTTAGCCCTGGTATCCATCCAAATCGGAGTGTTGGTCAGTACATTGCCGCTTTTATCAATGGCAATCGCCGACCAGCTTTGACCGTCAATGCCTATTCCGGCGATGTCCTCGGGTGAAGCGGAGGTCTTCATAAGCACGTCTTTGACGGCATGGCATACGCCTTCCCACCACTCATTCGGATTCTGCTCCGCCCAACCGGCATGCGGGTAATAGACATTATAATTCGCAGAAGCAGCGCCCAACACTTTACCTTCGCGATCGAAAAGGGCGGCTTTGCATGCACTTGTGCCCAGATCTATTCCGAGTAAATACTTTCCCACGCCTCTTCTCCTTATTGCTCTTTATGCAGTGTCTTGATGGATTTTCCTTCTATCAATGCCGTTTGCAGGCGCAATTTGCACGGTACGTGATCGGCGGCATTGCCCTGTTCTTCCAGCCTTTTTAGCAGTATAGTGGCGACATTATCGGCGATTTCGCCCGTTGGCTGATCTAGTATGGTCAGTCGCGGCTGACATGCCCTGGCAAATTCCAGATTGTCAAAGCCTATCACCGATAACTGATCCGGCATTGACAGTCCAAGCTCGTTCATGCCTATCAACACCCCGACCGTCATGTTATAATTACCGACAACCACGGCGGTCAAGTCGGGGTTGTTATCTTTGAGATACTTAAGCCCTTTGACTCCGCTTTCAATGGTGCAATCGCCTGAATAGACAAGCGAGTCTTTCATTGGAATGCCGTATTCCCGACAGCCTTCTTCATACCCGGACAGTCTTTCCTGTGCGGTCAGCACGTCCTGAGTGCCCGCAATAAGTCCGATGCTACTGTGTCCGTGATCGTATAGCAGCTTTACGGCTTCTTTTACAGCTTCGCGGTTCTGGGCGCATACGCTATCGCAGCCCAGCGCCGGAATCTCGCGGTCTATCAGCACTACAGGCTTTCCGGTCTTGCAGAAGCGCTCAAGATGCTTTCCGGAGCCATCGACCGGCATATTGATTATGCCGTCGACTCGCTTTTTCATCAGGAATTCGACTGCTTCTCTCTCACGCGTTTTGTCGGTTCGGCAGTCGCATATAATCAGTGCATACCCGTGCTGTCTAAGTATATCCTCGATTCGCCCTATGACTTTGGCACAGAATACACTGTTCAGCTCGGGTATTACGACGCCGATTGTATGCGTCCTATTAGTCTTAAGTCCTCGCGCAGTTTCGTTTACTTCAAAGTTCAGTTCCGATATAGCCTGCTCTATCTTGACTCTGTTCTTTTCGCGCACATTTCCGCCATTTAAGTATGAAGAAATAGTCGCCAGACCCAAGCCCGTCCTGCGGGCAATATCCTTTACGGTTGCAGCCATGTGTTACGCGTCAGCCTTGCCATCGCAGCCGCAGACCTTCATGCGCGCCATTACCAGATCCTTCACCGCGGCTATTGCAGCCTTGCCATAGGCCTTGGGATCGATTGTGTTGGGATGCTCATTCAGGTATGCTTCCTCGGCACGCGAATATGCGTTCCTGAGCTCGGTTGCGAAATTGACCTTGCATATGCCGCGCTTTACGCATTCACGGACCTGCTCATCGGTCAGACCGGATGCTCCGTGCAGTACGAGCGGCACGTCTACTACTTTGCGAATCTCGGACAAACGCTCTACGTCAAGTACAGGCGTACCGACATAGAAGCCGTGTGCCGTACCTATTGCAACAGCCAGAGAGGTTATGCCGGTGCGCTCTACGAACTCGCGCGCCTCTTCGGGATCGGTGTTGGTGTCGGCATCGCCTTCCACCTCGTCTTCTTTGCCGCCTACCTTGCCCAGCTCGGCTTCGCAGGGTATACCCACAGCTGCAGCCATCTCGGCAACCTTGCGGCTGACGGCAATGTTCTCCTCAAAGGGCAGCTTAGAGCCGTCCATCATGACCGACGTATAGCCCGCCATCACGCAGCGCACAGCCAGATCATAGCTGCTGCCGTGATCCAGGTGCAGGCATACCGGCACGCTCGCGCGCTTGGCCTCGGATGCAACTATAGCGGCGTACGTTTCTGCCGTGCCATACTTTATCGTGGAGGAAGTGGTCTGTATCATCACGGGTGCGCGCAGCTCTTCCGCCGCAGCGATTATTGCCTTGACCATTTCCATATTCTCCGCATTGAACGCGCCTATGGCATAGCCACCCTTCTGGGCATCCGCCAGCATCTTCTTAGATGTAACAAACGACATAATCAATCCTCCTATGCAGTGTGCATAATACTTCGCTTTCTTCAAAACCGAAACGTTTCGGTTTTTCTATATTATACATTTGCCGACTGTAAAAGTCAATATGGTGCTTAGGATTTTCATAGAAATACCTCATGCTTTAG
>CAYTOU010000145.1:0-6820 GCA_964439295.1 uncultured Oscillospiraceae bacterium | reverse complement strand
CAGGCAGATCAAAGTTTCTTTGTTTCTTTCTTTTCAAAGAAAGAAACGTTCCCCTTACCCAAAATACCCTGTAGTAAGCGCGGGAATCTCCACCCGGAGCATGTCGCCTTCGCGGCGTAGGCCGGTTATGTCGGTTAGGCGGGAGGCGTCTAAGCAGATGCTTACCGACTGGAGCGAGCGGTTTAGAATGGCCATGAAGGCCTGAGCGTGGCTGGGTACGCCCGCATAGTCGCTGCCGTCGTGTAAGCGGCGTAGAACCACTATGACGTCGTCGCAGGGCGAAAAGACTTCTACATTGCCGCGTATCAGCGCATCGCTGCCGCGGCGTACAGATAGCGCAGTCGTGAACTCGCTGCGGAGCTTCTCGTCCTCGCGCCCCCATGGGTATGTACCGCGGTTGAATGGGTCGTTCATGCCCTGCATGCCCGCCTCGTCGCCGTAGTATATGCACGGCATGCCCGGTAGCGCGCATATAAAGCGCCACATAGCCACTACGCGCCGCCGCGCATAGCCTAGGGCATATGCCGGTATGCGCGCATCCGCTTGCTTGTCGCGCGGCATGTTTAGGTCTAAGTCCGCCATTATGTTCAGTATCCTCACGCGGTCGTGACTGCCCATTAGGTTCATTAGCGCGTAAAGAGCGGGCTTCGGGTAATTTTCGACTAAAGCCGAATAGTGCCGCGCGAAATCGCTGCCGCTCGCGCGCCCAAGCATAAAGTCGATTAGCATGTCGCGAAGCGGGTAGTTCATGACGCTGTCCAGCGTGTCGCCCTTAAAGTAGCAGCGCACCTGACCGTACGCGACCTTGTTGGACGCGTCTTCCCAGACCTCGCCTAAGACCGCCGCGTCCTGCCGCTCGGCGCGCGCCGCCTTGCGTATCGACGCAATGAAGTCCATCGGTAGTTCATCCGCCACGTCCAGGCGCCAGCCCGATACGCCCATGCGTAGGTAGCGGCGCACTATGCCCTCGGGACACTCGGTAGAGTCGTTAGAAGGCGCATTTTCGGATAAATCGCACGCGTCACTTCCGCATATAAAGCGGCGGAATGACGGCGAATACTCGTTAACCTCGGGCAGTGTGTCAAAGCCCCACCAGCACTTGTAGCGGTTGGGGAAGTTCTCAAACGTGTACCAGTCGTAGTAGGGCGAATCGCTGCCCTGACACGCGCCCTTGCCCGGAAATGACGAAAAGCGGTTGAAGTAGCGGCTGTCCGCGCCCGTGTGCGAAAATACGCCATCAAGCATAATGCGCATACCGCGCTTTTCCGCCTCGCGGCACAGCTCGCGCAAGTCGTCTTCTGTGCCCACCTGCGGGTCAATGCGCATGTAGTCCGACGTGTTGTAGCGGTGGTTGGACGGCGACAGGAATATCGGATTGATGTAGACGACCGTTATTCCCATTAGCTTTAAATAGTCAAGCTTTGCCGTTATGCCGCGCAGATTGCCGCCGAAAAAGTCATTGGCGGCATTGTCGCCGTTGCCGGTCACGTCAAGCACGGGCTTTTCGTACCAGTCGGCGTGCTGTATGCGCGCGGCCGCGGGCATGTTTTCGGTGGGCAGGGACGTTGACGGAAGCTTGCCGCACGCGCCTATGTCCGGGCGATAGAACCTATCCGGGAAGACCTGATACATCGCGCCCTCGCGCATCCACTTAGGCGGCATGTACGCCGGGTCGTATACGGTTATCTGATAGGACGGCGGCTGACAGTCGTAAAGGCGACCTTCGCCGCCTAGATTGTCATCCGCATTGCCATACATGTATTCGCGCCGACCGTCGTTCATTACAAAGTAATACCAGCAAAGGCCGGGTCTGCTCGGCAGGAGCAGCCCGACCTCGTACATAATGCCTCCGTCATATGCGCCCAGTTCACGCATGGGAAGCTTTTGTTCAGAATCGGTCCATACGCGCAGGAAGACCTGCTTAAGCGGGCGCGATGCCCACAGCCTTATGCGCACGCCGCCACCGGCGGGCATGGCTCCGCCGGGTAGTCGGTACAGTTCGCTGCGGGAATCGTGCTTTAATCGTATGCTCATAGCTGAAGCGGCTTGAGATGCCAGATCCTTTCGTTATATTCGCGGATGGTGCGGTCGGACGAGAATATGCCCGATGCCGCGGTATTGACGGCCGCCTTATGCCACCAGGAAGGCTTTTCGTAGTCGGAAATGAGCTGCTCCTGGGTCTGCAGATAGCTGCCCAGATCGCCCAGTACCAGGTACTCATCCGCCATAGAGCCGTTGTAGCCGAACAGTATGGAGTGGTAGATATCCTGGAACAGATGCGGATTCTCCGGGCACAGAGTGCCGTCTATCAGCTGCTCCATCGCGCGGCGCACCTCGTGGTTGACCTCGTAAATCTCGCTCGCGCGGTAGGAATGAGTGCGATATACCTGCTCGACCTCGTCCTTGCGCATGCCGAATATGTATATGTTGTCCTGACCTACCTCGTTGAATATCTCGACATTCGCGCCGTCCATAGTGCCCAGCGTTACCGCGCCGTTCATCATGAACTTCATGTTGCCGGTGCCGCTGGCTTCCTTACCGGCGGTGGAAATCTGCTCGGATACCTCGGCGGCGGGCATTATCATTTCGGCAGCCGATACGCAGTAGTTTTCGACAAACACGACGTTGATAAGCTCGCTGGCGCGCTTGTTGGACTTGACCAGCTTGGCTATCGTGTTGATCAGCTTAATTATCGACTTAGCCCTGTCATATCCGGGCGCAGCCTTGGCCGCGAATATGAACGTGACCGGGTGGAAGGTATAGTTGGGATTATCCACAATGCGGTTGTACAGTATCAGTATGCGCAGCGCGTTCATAAGCTGGCGCTTATACTCGTGCAGACGCTTGGCCTGTACATCGAATATCGTGTCGGGATCGATGTCGATGTTGTTGCGCGTCTTAATCCATTCGGCGAATGCGCGCTTGTTCTGCAGCTTGACCGCCTTGAACTTCTCAAGGAAGGCGGCATCGTCGGTGTAGGGCATAAGCTCGCTCAGCTTGAGTGCGTCCTTGCGCCAGCCGTCGCCAATCGTGTCATCGATTAGGCTGCTCAGCGGGTGGTTGCACAGCATCAGCCAGCGGCGATGGGTTATGCCGTTGGTTATGCCTAAGAACTTCTCCGGGCTCAGCTTACAGTAGTCCGAGAAAGTCGTGTTCTTAAGTATCTCGGCGTGTATCTGCGATACGCCGTTTACGTTATGGCACATGGCCACGCACAGGTTAGCCATCTGCACATTGCCGTAGGAGATTATCGCCATATTGCCTATGCGGTTCCACTGACCCGTGAATACCTTCCACAGGCGGTCGCACAGACGGCGGTTCATCTCGACCAGTATGGAGTATATGCGCGGCACGAGCATCTTGACCAGATCCTCGGGCCAACGCTCCATTGCCTCGGACATGACGGTGTGGTTGGTGTACGCGCACACGCCGCGCACAATGCGCTCGGCGCGATCCCAGTCCAGACCCTTTTCATCGATAAGTATGCGCATCAGCTCGGGGATTGCCATTGCCGGGTGCGTATCGTTGATGTGGATGGCGACCTTCTGCGGCAGCAGATCCCAGTCGGGTCCGTAGACGCTCTCGAAGTCGTTTATCGCGTACTGCACGGACGCGGACGAGAAGAAGTACTGCTGCTTTAGGCGCAGCTCCTTGCCCTGAATGTGATTGTCATCCGGGTAAAGCACCTTGTTTATTACCTCGGTGAGCTCCTTTTCCTCCATGGCGCGGGTGTACTCGCCGCGGTTGAAGTCCGCCATATCGATCGTCTTGGGCGAACGCGCGCTCCACAGGCGCAGCATGTTGACCTTAGGCGTATCGTAGCCCAGCACGGGCACATCGTACGGCACGGCCATGACGGTCTTGTAGTCGGTATGCTTAATCTTGAGCGAACCCGACGACCAGTCCTCTTCTATATTGCCGCCGAAATGCACTTCGACGGTCTCGGCGGGGCGGCAGATTTCCCAGATGTTGCCGTCCTTGAGCCAGTTATCGGGCATTTCCATCTGATAGCCGTTGACTATCTTCTGCTGGAACAGGCCATACTCATATCGTATGGAACAGCCCATCGCGGGCAGGTTGAGCGACGCCAGCGAATCCATGAAACACGCCGCCAGACGTCCCAGACCGCCGTTGCCCAGGCCGGGCTCGGGCTCGCACTCGCCTATCTCCTGCAGATTCAGACCCATCTCATTCATGGCTTCCAGATAAGCCTTTTCGTTGAGCAGGTTGATCATGTTGTTGTGCATGGCACGGCCTATCAGAAATTCAGCTGAAAGGTAGTACAGCTTCTTGGCCTTCTGACGCTTGCGCTCGCCGCGCGAGGGTGTGCGGCGCTCCATTACCTCGTCGCGCACGGTGCTTGCCAGCGCCTGGTATATTTGCTCCTTAGTGGCATCGGCGACTTCGCAGCCGAAGTATCTTTCCAACTTGCCCTTAACCGATGCGATTATCTCGTCCTTGCTATAAACGCTCAGCGCCAAATTATTGTACCCCCTGTCAATTCTACAAAAAGTCTACAATAGTATGAAAGTACGCGCATAGCCCGCAAATTTGGGGGCATGCGCTCTATTGCCATGGTTCGATTGTGCCATTTTCAACGCGCAGTGCCTTATGTATCTGCGCGCCCGCCAGATCGTCTATATCGGTGCATGTGACTATGGTCTGCACGCCCGATATGCACGTGAGCAGCATTCGCCGCCGCTGCGGGTCCAGTTCGCTCATGACATCGTCCAGCAGCAGCACGGGCCATTCGCCCACCTCGCGGTGCATTACGCTCAGTTCGGACAGCTTGAGCGACAGTGCGGTCGTCCTCTGCTGCCCTTGAGAGCCGAACACGCGCACATCGCGCCCGTCTATCATGAGCATAAGGTCGTCGCGATGCGGTCCGAATGTGGTCGTACCGGCGGCTATGTCGCGCTTGCGCGCCTGCTTTACGCCGTCCGACATGCTCTTTAGCGCGTTGCCGGCATCCACGCCGCTTACGTACCGACAGGTAAGGCTTTCCTGCCCATCGGTAATGTGCCCGTGGTGTTCACCGGCAAAGCTGTTTAGCATATCGACAAACTCGGCGCGCATCTGCGCTATCTGCGCGCCCTCGGTGATGAGCAGTTCATCCCACGAGTCCAGCGTGCTGAGTAGCGCGGGCTGAATCGCTATATCGCGCAGCAGGTTATTGCGCTGCTTGAGCGCGCGGTTATAGCGCTGCAGGGCGTAGTAATACACGGGTCTGATCTGCGACAGCTCCATATCCATGAAGCGCCGCCTCTCGCCCGGTCCGGACTTGACCAGCATTAGATCCTCGGGTGCGAATAGCACGGTCGCGATCATGCCCATCAGTTCGCCCGAACGCCTGAGCAGCTTTCCGTCCACGCGCATTTGCTTTGCGGACGTGTCCGGCAGAAGCGCCGCCAGGTCGTGACCGCCGTCACGCTTGCGCCACTTGAGCGCAATTCGCGCCTGATGCGTGCCCTCGCGTATCAGCTCCTTGTCGCGCGGCGTGCGATGCGACCGACCTATCGAGCATAGGCGCACGGCCTCGAGCATGTTCGTCTTGCCCTGCGCATTGCCGCCGGCCAGCACATTTATGCCCGACGCAAAATCCAGCGTCTGATCCCGATAATTGCGATAATCGGTCAGTCTGATTGATGTAATCTCCATAAACCCCTCATCTGCCGCGTCGTGCCGCCGCACAACCATTATGGCGCACAATCAATATATCATATCTACAGTTAGTTTCTAGCACATAGCGAGAAAATGTGCTTGAAAGTTTTATTAAGTGCCCGACGTCAGCATATTTTTATCAGCATTGTATGCTGTTCGTCCATCTCGATTTCAACCAGATGCTCCTTTTCAAGCTTCTTAAGTATGTCGCTAAAGCGCTTGAAACCTATCGCACGCTCGTCAAAGTCGGGATATTCGCTCTGTATCGCGCTTTTGAGTATGGACGGATTGATGCGGTCGAATCCATCGCTCTGAAAGCGCTTCAAATGGCGCGCAAACACCTGCTCCCAATTTGACTTGGTCATCTTAGGCGCAGCATCGTCCGCCGCCGCGGACTTTTGCAGTCCCACAAGCACCGAGTGGTTGTCGTTGACAATGCGTATATTGCCGGAACGCTCCGCCACCTGCTGCAGGAACTTGCCGAATGTGGAACAGCCGTAGTTGCCCTCGTTGAAGTCGGGGCGCAGGCGCAATAGCGTCGACTTAAGCTCGGACGCGTACATCATGTCCTCTTCCTGATCGCCGAGCACTGTTTCGATAAGCGCGCTCAGCTCGCCCAGCTCATCGCCCTGATCGCTGACGTGGAGTGCGGGCGCGGGCTTTGTCGCGTTGGATACCGATTCCAGGAATATGAACTCGTTGCACGCCTTTATGAATATCGACGAGGCAACCTCGCTGCGCGATATGCCCAGCACATGCTTGCCCATCGACTTGAGCTTGCCTACCAAAGGCGTATAGTCGCTGTCGCCCGAAACGATGCAAAAGCTGTCGATAAGCGTGTTGTTAAACGCGACCTCAAGCGCGTCTATAACCAGCTGTATGTCCAGATTGTTCTTTTGATTGTGTCCGTACCGAAGCGAGGGCACAACGTTGAACGTGTTGGACAAAAGTACTTCCTTTAAGTCGGAATATCTGTCGGTGTAGCCGTAGACCTTGCCCAAAAGAATGTCGCCGCGTATCTTGACCTTTTCGATGATGCTGTTGAGCATGCTTTCCTTGGCGCCGGCATTTTCCAGATCTACGAACACCGCATAATGTGAAGTGCTCAAGTTTCGCCTCCTTGTAAAAAGTCGCTTTGTTTCACGTGAAACAATGGGGT
>CAYTOU010000144.1:0-6843 GCA_964439295.1 uncultured Oscillospiraceae bacterium | reverse complement strand
CACACTCTAATCAAACAACCATAACCTAAACCAAACCACACCTTCAAAAGTCCCACAAACACCCACATCATCCCCAACTCACACAAAAACTAATCAAAATTAGCAACCGTGATGGTATATTATATAATCAAAGCACAATAAAAGGTGGTAAAATTCATCACAAATAGTTGACAAAGTGGAGCAAGTGTATTATAATCGCCCTGATTCAGTTAACGCACGTAACAAAGAGGTTACGCGCATACTGATACACGTAACATAATTTGAAGGAGGATACCACAAATGAAGAAGGCTTTGGCGGTTCTTATGGCGCTGTGCCTTATGTTGACTGCGGTCGGCGCGCTTGCAGATAGCGCCGCGGTTAACGATCCCGGCACCCTGCCCATCGTCAATGATCCCATCACTCTGACCATCGGCCTTGAGCAGAGCGCGGTTGTCGAGGATTGGGAGACCAACGAAGAGACCCTCTACCTTGAAGACAAGACCGGCATATCGCTGGACTTCGTAGTATATCCCAGCAACGAAATGGGCACTAAGCTTGAGCTGATCGTCGCCGCCGGCGGCTCCGATCTGCCCGATATGCTCATGGGCAGCTTCACCCAGAATCAGATAATGCCTTGGGCAGAGGCGGGCATGATACAGCCCCTGACCGAGTACTATGACAATCTGGTATATTGGGCGGCTCAGAACCTGGAAGGCAACGAGAACTACAACATGGACGTTGTACGTCGCTATCTCACCAGCTATGATGGTGAAATCTACGGCTTCTTCTCTCTGAACACCACCGAGAACAACCAGTATTCCGGCACCCGCATCAACTTCTATGTACCGTGGCTGGAGAAGCTGGGTCTGGAAAAGCCCACCACGCTGGAAGACTTCTATAACGTGCTGGTAGCTTTCCGCGATCAGGATCCCAACGGCAACGGCGAAGCGGACGAAATCCCGCTGACCTGCTACAGCGATGGTATTGAGAACCTGCGCCGCGCCCTCATGACTCCCTTCGTTTACACCCAGGCTGATTACTGGACCGTGGACGAGAACGGCACCATCGGCGTTGCCTTCAACACCGACGAGTGGCGCGAGGGTCTGCGCTTTGTGCGCAAGCTGTTCGCCGAAGGTCTGGCCGATCCGGCAATGTTCACTCAGGATCAGGCTGCTATGACCGTTACCCTGTCCCAGGAGACTCAGGTTGTCGGCGCGTTCGGTCGTTTCTCTTCGACCTGCATGTCCGCTACCGACCTCAATCGTTACAACTACGATCGTCAGGACTACTTCACCGGCTATGACGGCGAAACCGTTGTCGCTGTCAAGCCTGCCATACCCTCTATAACCGCTCTTATCACCAAGAACTGCGCAAACCCCGAAGCCGCATTCATGCTGTGCGACTATCTGACCAGCACCGAGATGTCCATCATAACCCGTTTCGGCTATGAAGGCGACACCTACAGCGCTGTCGATCAGGATGCCGTACGTCCCGAGTACGAGAACTTCTGGGCTAACGTTGCCGCGTACAACTATCCGGAAATCTACTACGGCGATGATACCTCCAACTACTACTACATGCCTCTTAACGAGTTCAGCTACGATGCCAGCCTGTGGGGCACCCTGCAGAACAAGTGGTGGGCTCAGACTGGTCCTAACATAATGACCGAGGAAACCAACGTCCACTTCACCATTTCCGGTAATATCGATACCGAAATCGAGCAGGCTTCCTACGTCAACGAGTATCGCGCACGTCATGCTCTGAACGACGCAAAGCAGTACCGCGATGATTCCAAGGTAGTCGCCGGTCTGGTTTACACCGAGGATGAGCAGGAAGTAATCACCGATTACTACTCCGAGATCAAGACTTATATCGAGACCATGTGGGCATCCTACGCGACCGGCACCGCCGATATCGAGGACGATGACACTTGGAATGAGTACATCAGCCAGCTCGAAAAGATGGGTCTTGCCGACTGCATCGAGGCTACCCAGACCTGCTATGACCGCATGAACGGTTAAGTAAATACTGCTGCAAATGTGCTGTTGGGGGGGAGCGAGCGATGGGTTTGCTCCCCCTCGCATTATGATACGGCCATGCCGCAAGTCACCGTCGGAAAGCGAGGATTATTCAGGTGTTCAGTAAGCTACGCAAAAAGTATGCCAACTGGTGGCAGTTGTATCTGTTTCTGCTGATACCGCTGGCGTATATCATCATATTCAAATATATCCCCATGGCCGGTGTGCAGCTGGCATTCCGCAAGTACAAGATACTGGATGGCATATGGGGCAGCAAGTGGGTCGGCATGAAGAACTTCAATAAGTTCTTTAATTCGTACCAGTTCTCTTTGGTACTCACCAACACGCTCAAGCTGTCGGCGTATTCCATATTCGTTGGCTTCCCGTTCCCGATTATATTCGCACTGCTACTCAATACGGTCGAAAACATGCGCTTTAAGAAGGCTGTTCAGACCATTACCTACATGCCGCACTTCATATCCATGGTTGTTCTCGTGGGTATGATACTGCAGATATTTAACCCCAACTACGGTCTGTATGGTAAGCTCGTTACCTCGATTACGGGTCAGAAAGCTACCGACCTCATGGCAACCGGCTATGGCTTTACCAATATATACATCTGGTCGGGCGTATGGCAGGACTTCGGCTGGGGCTCGATAATGTATCTGGCCGCGCTGACCGCCGTGTCCAGCGAGCTGCATGAGGCGGCTCAGATAGACGGCGCGACCCGCTGGCAGCGCGTGCTGCACGTGGATCTGCCCGCGATACTGCCGACCGTTACGATTATGCTTATAATGCGCACCGGCTCGGTCATGTCCATAGGCTTTGAAAAGGTTTACCTTATGCAAAATGACCTCAACGTATCCGCCAGCGAGGTCATATCAACCTACGAATACAAACGCGGTCTTGCCAACGCAGGTGCGACCGACTTTTCGCTCTCCACGGCAATAGGTCTATTCAACTCCAGCATAAACATGATTCTGCTGGTAGTTGTCAACGCCATCAGCCGCAAGGTAAGCGAAACGTCGCTTTGGTAAGGAGGAGAGTAATATGACTAATGCCGCACGTAAGAGGAGTACAGCCATAAAGCACTCCACCTCGGATCGCGTGTTCTATACTATTACTTATATTATAATCGGACTGCTCACCGTATGCGTATTGTACCCGCTTATATACATACTGTCCTCGTCGTTCTCATCCGCAAGCGCGGTGTCCAGCGGCAAGGTAGTGCTCTGGCCGGTCGACTTTTCGCTCGACGGCTACCAGAAGGTATTGGAATATAAGCGCGTGTGGATAGGCTACCGCAATACTATATTCTATACGATTGCCGGTACGTTTATCAGCCTGTTCATTACGCTGATATGCGCATACCCGCTCGCACGCAAAGGTCTGCCTCATAAGGGACTGTTTACCTTCCTGTTCACATTCACGATGATGTTCGGCGGCGGACTGATACCCACATACCTGCTGGTCAAGGACCTGGGCATGGTCAATACCGTCTGGTCAATACTGATACCCGGCGCAATGAGCGTGTATCAGATGATAATCGTGCGCACATTCATCGTCAACACGATACCCGATGAGCTGCTGGAGTCCGCAAAGATGGACGGCTGCAGCGACTTCCGCTTCTTCTGGCAGTTTGTAATACCGCTGTCCCAGGCGGTTATCGCGGTTGTCGCCCTTCAGTACGCCGTAGGTCAGTGGAACTCCTACTTCAACGCGATGATATATCTGCAGGACAATAACCTCTACCCGCTGCAGATATTCCTGCGCGAGATACTGATAATGAGCCAGATGGATGCGTCCGACTTTGTCGATGACGAAACCGCCGTCGCAATACAGGGCATGGCCGATCTGATCAAGTACGCTCTGATAGTCGTGTCCACTGTGCCCATACTCTGCATATACCCGGCACTGCAGAAGTATTTCGTAAAGGGCATCATGATAGGCTCGCTCAAGGGATAAACTGAACATACTGCGGCGCACGTGGGGCAAAGTACTGCTACGCGTGCGCTGCGTTGTATTATCCAAAAAAACTTATGCTACCCATACCCTGTAAAGTCATGTATAATAGGTTTAACCGATACCGATTCATTTCCGGCAGAGCCCGGAATCAATAAGTAAACAGCAAAGGAAAGACAGATATGATTATCAATCAGCAACTGCCCGGCGGCGGCACACTGCGCGGTAGCTTCATTCCGTCAATCAACCGCATGGAAGCGCGCGCCGACTCCATGCCGCGCCAATTTGAAGAGGACTTGAGCGGCGAATGGTCGTTCAAGTTCTACGAGAGCGAACTCGACCTGCCAGACGAAATAGCGTTTTCCGACACCGACAGCTGGACAAAGTGCCCCGTGCCGTCCTGCTGGCAGCTGGAGGGCTATTCCAATCCGCGCTACATAAACACGCGCTACGGCTTTGAGCCCGACATGATGAAGCTCACTCCGCCCGAAATACCCGCGGGTCAAACGCAGGTGGGAGTATACGCGCGCCGCTTTGAGTACTCCGGCGATTTAAACCTGCGCACGATTATCGCGCTTGAGGGCTTTGCCTCCTGCGCACAGCTGTACCTCAACGATAAGTTCATCGGCTACGCATCGGATGGGCGCAGTCGCAATGAGTTCGATGTGTCGGACGCCATACGCACGGGCACCAACGAAATTTGCATAGTGGTCTATCAGTACGGCGCGGGCGCATATCTGGAGTGCCAGGACATGTGGCGCCTAAGCGGCCTGTTTCGCGCGGTCAAGGTGTACGCGATAGAGCGCGTATCGCTTTGTGATGCCTACGTATGGTACGACGTAGCGCGCGACCTAAAACACGCCACCGTCAATGTCGAGGTCAAGATAGCCAACCGCGGCAAGGGACTCAGCGAGCCCGTACATGTAAACTGTACCCTGCGCGATGAAAACGGCATCGCCGCACAGGGCGAAGGTTATACCGGCAACCTCTCGGCGCGCTTTGAAGAGTTCATATATACCGACTTCCCGCTGCCCGTGCAGCAGGGCGTGACGCGCACCGCGTATGTGCAGCTTTCCGTGGATTCGCCTGCCCTTTGGACGAGCGAAACGCCGCATCTGTATGACCTGGAAATAGCTGCCGGCGATCAGAAGACCACACTGCGCGTGGGCATACGCGATGTGCGCATGGAAGATGGCGTGTTCCTTGTCAACTATGCCCCGGTAAAGCTCAAGGGCGTCAATCGCCACGAGTTTTCGTCCAGGCATGGCTACGCCGTCACGCATGATGAGATGGTGCGCGATATACTCATCATGAAGCAGCATAACATAAACGCCGTGCGCTGCTCGCATTACCCCTGCACTCAGGAGTGGTATGACCTGTGCGATGAGTACGGACTGTACGTAATGGACGAGGCCAATGTGGAAAGCCACGGCATATCCTACCGCATGAATGTGCTGCCCGGCAACGACATGCGCTGGCTGCCGCACTTCGCCGATAGGGTGCTGTCCATGGTAGAGATGCATAAGAACCACCCGTCCATAGTGATGTGGTCGCTGGGCAACGAACTGGGCTTTGGCGAAACCGTCGCAGTAGCGGCCAACATGGTGCGCGCGCTGGACACCCGCCCGATACATAAGCGCCAGATGAACATAATCGCCGATATGGATAGCGAAACATACCCCACGGTCGACTTCATGATAAAGCACTCTCAGAATAAGCCGGGCAGGGCGTTTTTGTCAAACGAGTATGCCCACGCGATGGGCAACGCGTGCGGCTCGCTGGGCGAGTACTGGGATGCCATATACGCCGATCCCACGCTGATAGGCGGCTTTGTATGGGAGTGGTGCGAGCACGGACTGCGCGGTGGCAAGTATGAATACAGCTACGGCGGCGATTACGGCGAAAAGTACCACGACAATAACTTCTGCATAGACGGTCTGATAGGTCCGGATAGGGAAATGACCGCCAAGCTCAAGGAGCTAAAGAAGGTACACGAAAACATAGTGCTTTCGATTAAACCCGGCGAAAACGGCATTGCGGTAGGCGTAAAGAACCGCTTTGCGCACATTGCGCTGGACGATTACGACATAGTGCTGACGCTCATGCGCGATGGCGTATCGATTTGGTCGGCGTGCGAATCCGCCGCCGGCATTGCGCCGGGCGAAACGCGCACGTTGGCGTTCGGTTTGCCCGAACTGCCTGCCGATGGCGAATTGGTGCTGATGGCACGTGCCGTTACTGCCCACGCCATGCCGTGGTGCGATGAGGGGCATGAGGTTGCCTTTGCGCAGTGCATACTGCGCGCCGATACGCGCCGTCTGCCCGCCTGCATAGGTGAGCAGTTCCCCGTGCAAAAGGCGCAAGGCGATATCGACATAAGCGCGGACGGCACATCGATACACTACGGCGCGGACGGCTCCATGCGCATTGAGCGCGCGGACGGCACCATTGTGAAAGATGTTACACTCAACGTATTCCGCGCGCCCACCGATAACGACCGCGGCTCGTCCGCCATGCGCAAGAGTCCGAACTGGCTTGAGCTGGGTCTTGACAAGCTCACGCGCACGCTCAAGAGCATATCTGTATCTCAGAACGGCAGGCATGTCGAGCGCGTCGTGTCGTACATGGGTACCGGCTGCGAATTTACGCTCACTCAGCGCGATACGCTGCTTCAAGGTGGGCAACTCTCAATCGATTGTGAAGTCGATGTAGATGGCATGGGCGAAGTGCCGCTGCCGCGCCTGGGCATGGAACTCAATGTAGAAGGGGAGTACTCAAAGGCGCAGTACTACGGCTTGGGTTCGTACGAGACATATCCCGACCGCGCGCGTAGCGGCAAGCTGGGTATGTATACGTTTGACATCGCGTCGGAGCGCGGCTACA
>CAYTOU010000143.1:0-6861 GCA_964439295.1 uncultured Oscillospiraceae bacterium | reverse complement strand
GCACGCATGAGCGGCTAAAGGATATTTTCTTTGTGGACAGCGTGGATGAGGCGGTTAAGATACTTAAGCAGGCGAATTAATCTCGCTGCTGCGAAAAAAAAGTGACCCGGATTTTCCGGGTCACTTTTTGGTCAGCGTTGCAAAGAGAGCGCATACGAAAACGATTATCCATACTACTACCATCATTTTCGACATTCAACTCCGTTCTATAGTCAATAGTGAAACAGTCGCATCTATTCCCCACCATGAAAAAACCCATACACCGCCTCAGCGGCCGGGCGGGACATGCCTTCGGCGGTCAGAAGCTCCTCGACAGTCGCGTTCTTTAGCGCCTCGACGGTCTTAAAGCGGCGCAGAAGCGCGCGCTTGCGCTTTTCGCCCACGCCCGCGATTGTGTCAAGTTGAGAGGATATTGAGCTTTTAGCGCGCAGCGCGCGGTGATGCGTGATCGCGAAGCGGTGCGCCTCGTCGCGCAGGCGCTGAATCAGGTGCAGCGCGTTGGAGTGCCTATCCAGCAGTATTGTCTCGTCGCGCCCGGGCAGGTAAATCTCCTCTATGCGCTTAGCCAAGCCGAACATGGGCACGCTGACGCCGGCGCGCGCCGCGGCGTCCATCGCGTTTTTGAGCTGCTCGGGACCGCCGTCTATCAGCACCAGATCGGGCAGGTGCGAAAACTTGCCCTCGTTTATAGGCTTGCCCTGCGCCTTGAGCTCCTCTATCTCGCTTAGGCCGTGGCGGAAGCGGCGCTCGATTACCTCATGCATGGACGCGAAGTCGTTGGGACCTTCTACGGTCTTTATGCGGAAGTGGCGGTATTCCTTTTTGTCGGGCAGACCATCCTGCATGACCACCATGGACGCGACCGACAGCGCGCCCTGTGTGTTGGATATGTCGTAGCCCTCTATTCGGCGCGGGAGTTTTTCAAGACCCAACGCGTTTTTGAGTTCCTCAAGCGCGCCCGTTGTGCGCTCGTAACTGCGGCGCAGCTGTGCCGCGCGCTTATCGGCGGCATCGCGGGCGTTCTTCTGCGCCATCGCCATCATCTGGCGCTTATCGCCGCGCTGGGGCAGGCGCAGTTCAAACGCGCCGCCGCGCCTTTCGCGCAGAAGCGCCTCCAGCGTCTGCGCCTCGTCGGTCAGCTCCTGTGCCAGCACCAAAGACGGTATCGGGTGATCCTCGTCATAGTACTGCAACATGAAGCTCTCTATAAGCGCGCCCGCGTTTTCGCCGCCGCCGCGCTCCATTACGAACGATTCGCTGCCTATTAGCTTGCCATCGCGCATATAGAGCACCTGCACGATGGCATCCACGCCGTCCGATGCGCATGCCAGCACGTCGTAATCGTCATCGCGCGTGGACACTGCCTTTTGCTTTTGCATTACTTCCTTGACATCGCGCAGTCTGTCGCGGTACATGGCGGCCTTTTCAAACTGCATACTGCGCGAAGCCTCCAGCATCTGCCTTTCCAGCTCGTCCATTACGCTCTTGTCATCGCCGCTTAAGAATGCAATCGCGCGATCCAGCACGCGGTGGTATTCCTCGCGCGACACATTGCCTGTGCAGGGCGCCATGCACTGACCTATCTGTGCATGCACGCAGGCGCGCTTGCCGGCATTGCCGGGCATGTTCTTGCACGTGCGCAGTGGGAACTCACTTCCCAGTACGTCCAGCACATCGCGCACGGCGGTCGCGCCTATGAAGGGACCAAAGTACTTTGCGCCGTCGCGCCCCATGCGCCGCACAAGTTCTGCGCGCGGGAAGTCCTCGCGCGGGTCAATGCGGATGTACGGGTACTGCTTATCGTCCTTGAGCAATATATTATAAAAGGGCTTATGCAGCTTAATTAAGTTGTTTTCCAGTATAAGCGCTTCCAATTCGCCATCGACCAATACTATATCGAAGTCGTCCACGCGCGCGACCATTGCCTGCACTTTAGGCGTATGGTTCTTGGACGATTGAAAGTACTGCCTCACGCGGTTTTTGAGATTCTTGGCCTTACCTACATATATAATGTCGCCCTGCGACTTCATAAGATAGCAGCCCGGAGAGTCCGGCAGCTGCTTTATTTTTATTTCAAGCTGAGGATTCATGCTTACTCCTTTTTTGCGCCAAAAAGGCGCGCGGCTTACCTATTATTATAAGCAAGCCGCGCGCCGTGTCAACGCGTAACGGATGAACGTATTTTACCTGACCATGCGCCGCGCCGCCTCGGCCTGCGCCTCGGTTATGTCGCGCGATGAATAGCGCGCCTCGTCATACACCTGACCCAACTTATCGCGCGTTGCGTCGTCTATGTTCATTTCCTGCATGGCCTCGCGCACGCTCAGGCACTCTATGCCGGTTATGCCCACGCCGCGCTTCCTGTACAGCTGCTTTACCACGCTGCGCACACGCTCGCGCGCGTCCATGTCTGCCCACTTCTTATCGCGCGTGGTCAGCTTCTTTAGGGCATCCTTGAACGATGAAATGACCTCGCCGCGCACCTCGCCCCAGTCCATAAGCTGTTCCTGTTCCTCGACATAGTCCTCGCGCACGCCCTGAGCAAACTGCTTTGCCCACTCGGCTATGCGCTTATAGAGCTTCTTTAGTAGCTTGCCCAGCTTCCACAGCACGAAGCACAGTCCGACCGCTATCGCGGCGATTGCCACGTACTTTATGACCTGCTCCATCAGCTCGGCAAACCAGCCGGGTTCGCCCGCCTCAAGACCCATTGCCATATCGCTTGATTCGCCCGCGCCATCGCCCGATATCTCTTCACTGCTCTGCATTAGCGAGGACAGCCACAGTATGAACTGACCTATCCAGTACATGACGAACTCGCCCGCGCGCTGAAAGGCCTTCTGTATCTTATCGGCGCACGCGATGAGCAGCGCAATGACCATGAGCCCGGTCACCATAATGCGGTTCTTATTGGATATTCGGCCAATCGGCTTGCCGCCGCGCCCGCGCAGCGACATGCCGTCGCGCACCGACATACTGTTCATGATATACGGGCACATGAACAAATATATCGCGCCGCAAATCATCATGGGGGTATAGTTGACCTCCATTGTCGACAGCTGAATAATCACCGGCGGCACGACATGTATTATCGCGCCGGCAATCATTTCGCGCGAATCGTACCTAACGACCGCGCCCTGTGCGCGCAATGTAAGTCCGTATGCCACAAGGCTAAGTACTATCAAGATTATCTGCACGGGGTAAGCGATTACGCCCAGCACATACACGCCCGCCGCGGCATATGCCGCGCCGCACAGCACCATGCATGCCACGCGTATGCGCGCCGGCGCAAAACCCAGCACCAGCGCCAGCGCCTGACCGCAGAAGTAGTACGCGCCGGCGGTAAACTGATCGCCGCCCGGCATAAGGCTACCCAGCAGAAGCGGTATCGCGCTATACATTAGTGCGCGCCATATGCAAAGCAGAGCGTTATTAAACAGCTTCTTCATCGCGCCCGCCTCCTATTATGTCAAGCGTTACCGAATTGCCGCGCGCGCGCAGCTGCTCTATTCCCTGCTCGATAAGTTCGGAATTATACGCGCTGAGTATGAGTATATCCATATCCTGATATGCGCTCAAGTCCTCAAGGAACGTATGGAAGTTGAGCGTGCGCTTTATTTCAAGCTGCGCCATTGCGCTTAAGAGCACATCGCCCTGAGTGGATGCGCGCTGAGGCACTATCACGACCGGCTCTTCCGGGCGCGTGGTGAGCTGACCATTGCACGCAAAGCCCGCCTCAACGCCCGCCTCCAATGCGCGGGTGAGCAGCGTCGCCGCAAGGCTTATGCCGTACTCGATTACGTCCTGTTCATAGCGCATCAGTTCGCCCCACTGATGCTCCTGCATCTGCACATTGAGCACCACCATCAGGCGCGGGTCGGCGGTATAGTCATACGTCTTGACCTGCATGCGACCCGTGCGCGCGCTCGCGCCCCAGTGCACGCTGCGCATGGGATCGCCCGCGCGGTATTCGCGCAGTCCGCCCACCAAGAACGGATCGGGCATTATCCAGCGCTTGACCAGCACATCGCCCTGCCACTTACGCGAGGGCATATCGATTTGGTCTTCGGTTAGGAGCTTAGGGTACACCATAAGGTGCGCGCTCACGTCCATCTGCTTATTGGCGCGCCCCATATTGACCAGATCGCCGGCGGTTACTTCGACCGTTTTAAGCTGATAGTCGCCGCGGCGCAGGCACTTTATAGTATGCCTACGCGTGACGCGCGAATAGGGTCCCAGGTAGAACACGCTCTTATGGTACTGTTCGTCCTCGCTTATCTCGCGCTCCTCCTGTGCGGTTTGGAATCTGAGATCGGGGGATATTCTACTTTCAACGCGCAGCCACGGCACGGGCAGTATCTTACGATTGACTATCTGCTCGACCATTTCGACTGTTTCGCCCTCGTACACACTGCGCTTTGAAAACGTGCGTGTATACTTAAGCGCCTTAAAGTTGAACTTCTTAAACACAAACGACTGCGCGCCGCCCAGCACGAGCAGCACCAGCAGCAGCCAAAACAGGTTCATGTGCTCACGCCCTTTCGGGGTTTTCGGTGGGCACGGGTGTATTCTTAAGCGCGTCGGCAACAATCTTTTCGCCCTGACCCGAGCGACCGTACATGCCGCGCACGACTATTCTATGTGCCAGGACGGGTTCTGCCATCGCGCGCACGTCGTCCGGGGTGACATAGTCGCGTCCTTCGACCAGAGCGTGTGCCTGAGAAGCGCGCAGCAGTGCCAGCATACCGCGCGGCGACACGCCCAGCTGCACCTCTTCGAACTGACGGGTACGCTCGCACAGTGCGGTGATATAGCTCATTACCGCCTCGGACGCCTCGACATTGACAAGCGCGTTCTGCGCCTCGACGATATCCTCGCGCTTTGCCACCGGCTTAAGCTCCTCCAGCGGGCTTTGGCTTATGAAGCGGCGCAGTATCTGCATTGCGCCCTGAGTATCCGGATATCCCATCTTAAGCCTGACCAGGAATCTATCCAACTGCGCCTCGGGCAGCGGGAATGTGCCCTGTATTTCAACCGGGTTCTGTGTCGCCACTACCAAGAAGGGCTCGCTGAGCTTACGGGTGGTGCCGCTTTCGGTCACCTGACGCTCTTCCATGCACTCCAGCAGTGCGGACTGTGTACGCGGCGTTGCGCGGTTGATTTCATCGGCCAGCAATATATTGGTGAACACGGGACCCGCCTTAAACACGAACTCGCCCGCCTTAGCATCCCATATGGACAGACCCGTTACGTCGGTCGGCAGCAGGTCGGGCGTAAACTGTATACGCGCGAAGTCGGCGTCCAGCGACTTTGCAAGCGACTTTGCCATGACGGTTTTACCTGTGCCGGGCACGTCCTCCAGCAATATATGTCCGCGCGCCAATATTGCGCACAGCACGAGCTTAATTGCCTCTTCCTTACCCACTATTACGCGGTTTACATTATCGGATACCTGTTTGGCGAATTCCGCCACGCTCTTTACGTCCATTGCCATTCCTCTCGCTTTCAAAAATTACGTATTTTAATACAATGCATAGTACGCTATATGTTTGGCAAAAATGGCGAAGTTATGATAAATTTTAATAAATACATGCGCGTTTCACTCGATTAATTTTGATTTAGTCACCCGGCTTCAAACAAGTTATTCACGACTTTACTCAGTTTAAAAGAAATATTGACATTGGGCTTAAGGCGTGGTATCTTATCATCAGAATGGAATATACTTTCAAGGAGGCAATCATATGCAGGAATTATTTCCGCGCACGGAAGTTGCGGGCGTATCGCTACCGCGCATGCTAATGGGGACAAACTGGATACTGGGCTATTCGCACACGAGCAATGCGTCCGACTGCATGATACGGCGGCGCAATCGGCATTCGGATGCCATATCGGAGATTGCAACTACCTTTTTAACTCGCGGCGTCGATGCGTGCATGGCGCCTTTTGGCGGCAACGAGGTATTACTTGACGGCATACATGCCGCCGAGGATGCCGTGGGGCGCGGCATGACACTTATCGACACGCCCATACTGAACGTAGACGACAATCCCGCGGCGCGTGCGGAGGCCGAAGCGACGGTCAAGCAATCTGCCGCGAACGGCGCGAAGTTCTGCTTAATTCACCACACATCCGCGGAGCAGCTTGTCAACAAGAACAAGCACACTATGGCGCGGCTTGACGACTACACGAAGATGATACGCGACGCGGGCATGATACCCGGGCTATCTGCGCACATGCCGGAGCTAATCGTCTATTCGGACGAAAACGGCTATGATGTCGAGACGTACATACAGCTATACAACTGCATGGGTTTCCTTATGCAGGTTGAGGTCGAGTACATAAACAAAGTCATTTGGAATGCGAAGCATCCTGTTATGACCATCAAGCCTATGGCCGCGGGACGCTGCAGCCCCTTTGTGGGTCTGAACTTCTCCTACGCCACATTACGTCCGTGCGACATGGTCACCGTCGGCTGCTTCACCCCCGAAGAGGCCGCCGAAGACGTCGAAATCGGTCTTGCCGCTATCGAACGCCGCCAGCCCGACCTAGAAGGTCGCTCCAGCCCCGCCCGCGCTCAGTCCGCTGTAATGCCGAAGTGACGAGGAGTACGGGGGGAACGAGGGGAACGATTCTTTCTTTGAAAAGAAAGAATCAAAGAAACTTTGATCTGCCTGCGGCCTTTCTGATGCAGTATAGCTGTAAGCAAGCAGGAGAGAACGGAATATATATTGGAAGGTGCGTTTGATTTCTTTCGCCGCTGGTTTCGCCTAGAGCCAGCGGCGTTTCTTTGTTTTGGGGCTTTATCACTCCCCTATTTTTGTTATCTTAAGCGTTTCGGGTCTCCGCGAATGGGATTTGATT
>CAYTOU010000142.1:0-7030 GCA_964439295.1 uncultured Oscillospiraceae bacterium | reverse complement strand
CTAAAGCAATTTAATCGAATTTGGGAAGGGACTACAGATGCCTGAAATAACCAGTACGCAGAATGCGCGCGTGAAGGCGATGCGCGCGCTTAGGGAGCCCAAGACGCGGCGCAAGGAAGGCCTTATGCTGATAGAGGGTGAAAAGATGCTGAGCGAGGCGCGCGCGTGCGGTCTGCGCGTGAGCGATGTGCTGTATGACGAAACGCGCATAGATGCCGCGGCGGCGGGCGCGGGCGCGATAAGCGTAAGTCCGCACGTATTGGAGAGCCTATGTGAAACCGTGACCCCGCAGGGCATAGTCGCCGCGGTGGAGCCGCCCAAGCAGCCCGCGCTTTGCGACATAGTATCGGGCGCGCGCGCGCAGGGGCATGCGCTGCTCATAGCCGCGCTGGACGGCGTGCAGGACCCGGGCAATGTGGGCACGATATGGCGCACATGCGACGCGGCGGCGTTTGACGCGCTGCTGATAAGTGAAAGCTGTCCCGACCCGTTTTCGCCCAAGGTATTGCGCGCATCGATGGGCGCGGCATTCCGCGTGCCCGTGCTGCGCGTGAACATGCCCAAGGCGCTTTCGGCGCTGCGCGAGGGCGGCTGCTCGATAATATCGTCCCAGCTGGACGGCGCGCCTTTCTTTGAAAACCTGCCCGCGGGCGATGCCGCCATAGTGATAGGCAACGAAGCGCGCGGCGTATCGAGCGATGTGCGCGCATTAGCCACGCACAATCTGCGCCTGCCCATGCCCGGGCGTGCCGAGTCGCTCAACGCCGCCGTCGCCGCCGGCATTATGATATACGCTTGCATTGCGGGTAGGAGGTAATGTGGGCGCGGGCGATGTGCTTTTGTCACTTGAAAGTTGGTGCTTGTAAGCAGTAAGTTTCAAGTGCAGACATTGCATCCGATTGCCGGTCGTGGTATAATTCACTTGAAAGTCAGTCACTTCAAGCACTAACTTTCAAGTGGACGGAGGAATGCCGAATGAGTCAAATCATACGACGCGATCACTACCTGCAAAAGCTGATCGACCGAAGGGAAAACGGGCTGGTAAAAGTAATCACCGGCATACGCCGCTGCGGCAAGAGCTTTCTCCTATTCAATCTATACTATGACTATCTGATTGCAAGCGGCGTTAAGGAAGAGCAAATCATATCCATCGCGTTGGACGATGACATGTTTATACAGTACCGCGACCCGCAGGAGCTTTCCAAATTCATACGCTCCAAAATCGTCTCAAAGGACATGTACTATGTTTTCATAGACGAGGTTCAGTATGCGATTACAAAGGATGAGCTGAAAAATCCGGATGCCATACGACTGTACAATGTGCTGAATGGTCTTATGCGGCTACGCAATGTGGACATATACGTCACCGGCAGCAATTCCAAAATGCTGACGCAGGACGTACTGACCGTATTTCGCGGGCGCGGCGATGAGGTGCGCGTATACCCCATCTCGTTTAAAGAATACTATGCCGCTATAGGCGGCGACAAGTCCGAGGCGTATGAAGAGTACGCGTTGTACGGCGGCATGCCGCTCGTGCTATCCAGAAAGACCGATGCCGACAAAGCCGCGTATCTGAAAAGCCTTTTTACAGAGGTGTATTTCAAGGACATTATCGAGCGATACGATATCGCCCTACCCGATGTGCTCGCGGAGTTGACGGACGACTTGTGCTCGTCAATCGGCTCGCTGACAAATGCCAATAAGATTGCCAACACGCTAAAGTCGCTCAAGAACGTTTCTGTTTCAAGCACGACCATTGCCAACTATCTGAACTACCTGATGGAGTCGTTTTTGTTCTGCAATGCCAAGCGCTATGACGTCAAGGGAAAGAAATACTTTGAATACCCGTCAAAGTACTACTGCACGGATATAGGTCTGCGCAATGCGCGTCTGAACTTCCGTCAGCAGGAAGAAACGCACATTATGGAAAACATAATATACAACGAGCTACTGTGCCGGGATTATTCGGTAGACGTAGGCGTGGTTGAAATATCCGAAACTTCCGAAAACAAGCAATCGCGAAGACAGTGCGAGATCGACTTTGTAGTAAACCGCGGCGCGAAAAAATACTATATCCAGTCCGCATTGAACGTGAGTGACCCGCTCAAAATGGAGACCGAGCTAAGGCCGCTCAAAAGGACAAACGACTTCTTTAAAAAGATAATTATAAGTAAGTCCTCCACCAAGCCCTGGACCGACGATGACGGCATACTGCATCTGGGCTTATACGAATTTCTCTTAAACGAAAACGCAATGGAGCTGTAGGCATGGCCTGCAGCTCCTTAAACTTTCTTCTTTAAACATACCCCATTATGCCGCGCACCGATACGTCACCGGCGTATACCGGATGCTCGGCGGCGCCGTCGGGCTGAACCACCAGCGCGCCATCGCTCTGCAGGCGCAGGGCAATCGCCTCGTAGCTCTTGTCGGACGTGATTACGCATACGCGCCTGCCCAATGTCGCGCTGAGCGCGGCGTACTGCTCCATCATTTCGGCATCCTCGCCCGACGTGAGCATGCCGACCGCGTTTTCGATTTCGCACAGCACCGCGCGTATTATGTCCGCGCGCCTGCATTTGAGTCCGGTCAGCATGTCCAGCGACGATGCCTTTGCGCGCACTTCATCGGGGAAGTCCTCCTCGCGCTGATGCACGTTTATGCCTATTCCGGCGACAACCCACTCGACACCGTCCATGCCTGTGGACGCTTGCGCGTCCAGCAGCATGCCCACAAGCTTTTTGCCGCTGCACACTATGTCATTGGGCCACTTTATGCGCGCGTCAATGCCGCACGACGAGCGCAAGCCGCGGCATACGCCCAGCGCCACCGCGGGCGTAACCAGCGCCAGACGCTGCAACGGCAACTGCGGGCGCATTATCAGCGACATATATATGCCGCTACCGGCGGGCGACTCCCACGAGCGGTTGAGTCTCCCCCGCCCCGCGGTCTGCCTTTCGCCTATGACGAGCGTGCCGTCGGGTTCGCCCTGCTGCGCCTTTTCGCGCGCGCGTGCGTTTGTCGAGTTTACCTCGCGGTGATACTCTATCTTGCGCCCATAACGCTCGGTGCGCAGTCCCGGGTATATGTCCATGGGCATTATGCCGTCCTCATCCGAAATCAGCTGATAGCCCACGCGCGGCGCGGCGTCTATCTGCCAGCCGTCTTCGCGCAGGCGCAGTATGCCCTTCCACACTGCCGCGCGGCTTATGCCCATCTCCTCGCTCAGCGTTTCGCCCGAGACCGTGCCGCCCTGCATCAGCCTATCCAATATATATTCATCACGCATATGCGCGCCTCCCGTGATTACCAAATTCAAGCACTGTATAGTGTATCATGAATAAGCCCTGCTTTTCAAGTGTCGGCGTGAAGCGCGAAGCCATCGCAAAGCGCGTTTAAGCGGCATGAGTGATAATTTCTTTTCCCGAAAATACGCCCTTTAACTTTAATTATCCGCCCGTTTCGTGTATAATTACCTATTGAACTTATACTCAATCAAACGACACATACTACGCCGAATAAGGAGACTATTTATGAAGCGGTTTACAACGCGTCTGGTGTGCCTGTTACTATGCGCAATGCTAATGCTAAGCCAAATGCCGGCGCTTGCCGATAGTTTTGGCGATTCGGGCAATGCCGATTGGACGGTGCTGATATACCTATGCGGCACCGATCTGGAATCGCAGTACGGCATGGCGACCGTCAATCTGGAAGAGATATCCCGCACTCTGCCTAGCGGCAATGTCAATGTGATAATCGAGACCGGCGGCGCAAAGAAGTGGAAGGCGCAAAAGAAGCTGGGGCTGGACATCGCGTCCGACAGGGTGCAGCGGTATTCATATGACGAAAACGGATTTACGCTTATAGAGGATCTGCCGCTTGACAACATGGCGCAGGCCGAAACGCTGTCCGACTTTATCAGCTGGGGCGCGGAGAACTATCCGGCGGACAAGTACATGCTGACGCTATGGGATCACGGCGGCGGAAGCATGACCGGCCTTATAATGGACGAAATGCACGACGGCGCGATAATGTCGCTTGAGGACATGGGGCGCGCCATATCCGATTCGGGCGTACACATCGAGGCGCTCATGCTGGACACCTGCCTAATGGCAACGATAGAAACCGCGTACGTGATAGACGGCAATGTCAATTACCTCATAGCATCCGAAGAGGTCGTGCCCGGCAAGGGCAGCAACTACAAGGGCTGGCTACAGTACCTGTACGACAATCCCGAATGCAACGGCGCGCGCCTGGGGCGCTCGGTATGCGACAGCATGCAGCAAAAGTACGCCGAGCAGGGTCTGGGCTCCGCCGACACGGTCACTATGTCGGTCATAGACATAAACAAGATGCAGCCGGTATACACCGCGTTTGACAAGATGTTCACCGAAATAGGCGCGCTGCTGTCCGACGTAACCGCCTTTTCAAAATTCGCGCTTGCGACCAGTCGCTCGGAGAGCTACTACAAGAGCGAGATGCGCGACCTGGCCGACATGGCAAATCGCGCGAGCGGCTACGGACTCAGCACCCAGACCGCGAAGGAAGTCGTAAACGCCGTGGACGACGCGGTGGTATACTCTGTCAAGGGCGCATCGCACAGCTATTCGCACGGACTGTCATTCTACTACGCGCCCACTGCCGACAAGTACTATATGGAAAGGTATGCGCGCAACTGCTTTAGCGTGCCCTACCTCGCCTTCCTCGACGCAACTCACATGGACTGGACGGCGCCGGCATCTACGTACGAATCGTACGAGCGCCTGCCCGAAATCACGTATGAGGACTATACGGTCGAGGCGGAGACCTCCATCAACTCAGACGGCCAGTTGCAGCTCAACATAACCAATGCGCCGGGCGCGGTATCGTCGGTTGACGCGGTTATATTCCACTACAACACCGACAGCGATACCTGGCACAGGCTGGGGCGTTCGTACCGCATATCGGTGGGCATTGAGGATGGTCAGTTCGTGTTCCTATCCCGATTTGACGGCAAGTGGCCCACGCTCAACGGCGTGCCCTGCCAGATGAACATAGTCGAGGAGAACAATAGCTACACGCTCTACGGCATACCCTGCGCGATAGGCGACACGCAGTACGAGCTGCGCGCGGCGTTCGTATACAATAACGCGGTCGAGGTGTTGCTCGAGGATCTGTTCATAACGTACACATCCACGCTTGACGAAAACGCGGGCGAGGACGACACATACGCCGCCACGGTCAACAGCATGATAGACACGATAAACGGACTGACCGAAAACGGCACAGATGCCTACGCCGGACACTACGAGGTATACGGCATATGGGGCGGCAGCAACAGCGCGCTGAACATGCCCGGGCGCGATGTAACGTCGCTGAGCGACCTTGCCGGTCAGGATCTGACGCTGCTATTGTCCAACTACAACGTATACACGATGCAGGATCTGGGCATTATACCTACCGGCACGGTGACCATAGACAACAGCGTCACTATAACCGAGAGCGATCTGCCCGCGGGGCTATACGCGTATTCGTTCGTGATAACCGACGTGCTCAAGCGCGAGCAGATGACCACGCCTGTATTCTTCAAGTGGGACGGTCAAACGGCGGACTTCTCCAATTCGTACAACATGGCCGATGTCACGGCGGCGCTGGCGCAGATAATCGCATCGGGCGAGCTGGACACGTCCAGCGTCGATCTGGAGAGCATACTGTCGCAATTGTTCGGCGATGAAGAGGAAGATACCGCGAGCGATGGGGCTGATGAGGGGGATGAAGAAAGCGATGAGTCTTCGGTTGATGAAACGGTAGAAGGCACTGATGCAGCCGAGGATAGCAGCGATGATTCTGAAGTCGATGACGCGGCTTAGTTACTTGACGATAGTTTGATTTGGGTTTCGATTTACACCGCGCTCTTGTTTATATGAGCGCGGTGTTTTTTGTGTTTATCCACAGCTTTATATTGAAATGAGGACAAGCATCCGGCGATACGAACAGGTGCAATTATTTTACCCTCCCCTACACCTCTACACTTTCCCGCGAATATTTTCCTTCACCCTCTTGTGCGTACCCCCGCCACGCCCTATAATAGACCCATCAAACCACAATCAACCAAGGAGGCAATCGACATGAAGATAGCACCTGCACCGCTATTTCAGGATCCGATATTTGACGGTCCGACTGACCCTGCCATTATATTCAATCGTGAGGAGAAGACGTGGTGGCTGATATACACTGCGCGGCGGGCGAACGGTCCGGCGTGTGGCGTAGGCTGGGTACACGGCACCGATCTGGGCGTTGCGTCGTCGGACGACGGCGGGCAGACGTGGATATACCGCGGCGTACTCAATCTGGAGCCCTACGAGCACGGGCGCAACACGTACTGGGCGCCCGAGGTGATTTACGTTGACGGCATATATCACATGTATGTGAGCTACATCACGGGCATACCGGAGAACTGGAATCGTCCGCGGCACATACTACACTACACGTCCAAGAATCTATGGGACTGGAAGTTTATATCGCGGCTTGACGCATTAGGCGGTAAGGCGATTGACGCGTGCGTATACCCGCTTCCCGAAGGCGGCTGGCGGCTCTTTTACAAGAACGAAGCGTGCGGCAGTCACACTCAATATGCTGACAGCCAGGATCTATACAACTGGGTACATCACGGCGATGCTACCAGTGACTGCGGTCAGGAAGGTCCGAACGTATTCAAGCTGGGCGGCGACATATTCATGATAGCGGACATATGGGACGGTCAGGCTGTATACCGCAGCGCCGACGCGACCCTGACGCACTGGCAGCGGCAAGCCGGCAAGTTCATGGACGGTTGCGGCACACGTCCGCAGGACGGCAATCGTGCGCATCACGCCGACGTACTCTCTTTCGGCGACAAGGCATACATGTTCTACTTTGTACACCCCTTTGAGCCGCGCAGCGAGTCCGAACCGTTTGACGACCGCAAAGCCCGCCACTCCGCCGTTCAAGTAGCTTGCCTAGTAAACGACGCCGGCACTCTACGCGTCATCCGCGACGAGCCTTTCGACTTTGA
>CAYTOU010000141.1:108-7031 GCA_964439295.1 uncultured Oscillospiraceae bacterium | reverse complement strand
ATAAAGCCCCGCCCCCGCGCGCGGCAACCCCGAGCGGGTGAGAATACGATTAGAAGTGTTTTGCGGGGGGAGCTGTTAGCCGTTAGCTGTTAGCGGTTAGCTTTGAGTTAGTGCGCAAGGTGCTTTTCAGAACTAATATTCTATTGCTCGTTTCATACAGTACGCACCTTATTAGCGCCCTATTGAGTTAGAGTGCTAAGTTGCTCTGCACTCTAACTCAAGCTAACAGCTAACCGCTAACAGCTAACGGCTCGCGCACGCGCACGCGCTCACGTGCGCGCTTGGCACTCGCCGCTTACCATGGTGTACGCAGCGTCGGCTATAGCCAGTATACCCTCTACATCCTGCTCTACTACCAGAAGCGTTATGCCGGACTGCGCAATGCGGGGAAGCATCTCAAGCAATTCGTGCGCGGCCTCGGGCGCAAGTCCCAATGTGGGCTCATCCATCATGAGCATGCGCGGGCGGCACATAAGCGCGCGCGCAATCGCCAGCCACTGCTGCTGACCGCCCGACAGCGTGCCCGCTTGTTGATTCAGGCATGGGCGCAGCTTGGGGAAGGCAGCAAGCATCTCCTCCATGCGCGCCTTAACATCGCGGCGCGGCAGCATATAGCCACCCATGCGCAGGTTTTCGGCGACCGTCATGCGCGGGAACACCTGGCGTCCCTCCGGGCAGAGCGCAAGTCCGCTTTTGACGCGCTCGGCGGTGGACATGCGCGTTATGTCCTTGCCGTCAAACACCACGCGCCCGCTTTCAAGCGGCACCGCGCCCATCGCGGCGTTGAGCAGCGTGGTCTTGCCCGCGCCGTTTAGGCCTATTATCGCGGTTATCTGACCTTCAGTTGCTATAAGGTCGGCACTTCTGAGCGCTTTAAGCGCGCCGTAGTTCACCGATACCTTTTCCATAGACAGCATAAGCCTTAACCCCCTATTGCCCGTCGCCTACGCTGAATGTACGCATCTGACCGTGCCCGCCGAATACTCTCCACTCGCCCGCGCCTAAGCGCCGCATGAGCGCGCCACGCTCGCTCGCCGCCATGCGCGGGTTGGTATCCACCGATGTCATAAGCACGGGGGCGCAGCGGTTATATGCCGCCTGCTCGGGCGTCATGCCCTTTATATTTACGTATATATCGCCTGTAAACGCCACGCCGTGATCGTAGTCTATCATCACGATTTCGCCGGGCAGATGTCCGCCCGCACCCTCGTATACCTCAAAGTGCATATCGCCGAATGTGTATTCGCCGGCTGCAGAGAGCGGCATGTCGTTTTTTATTGAACCGCACATCGCGCGCAGGTGATCGGTGCGCGGCGGCATGTATCCGGTCAGCAGCTTGCATATGCGTATGTAGGGCGCATGCAGTTCGTTCTGCTCGCGAAAAGCGTTCTTGCCCTCGTACTCAAGCGAAAGGCTCTCCAAACTGCGCTTGCTCATGAGCACCTCGTCAAAGTCGGGCAGCAAGCCGCAGTGATCCACATCGGCGTGCGTGATGAGCGCGGTCTTTTTGATTGAGTCAAACTCGGGCACAATTGTGCGAATAAGCGCAAGCATCTCATCGCGATAGCATGCGTAGCCGGTATCGATGAAGAGGTATTCATCGCCGCTATGAATAATCGTGGTATTGCTGCCGCAGGGCGGCTCTATTACGGTAATCGCGGTCTGAGCGGTTATATCATAGCGCGTCACGCGCGGCGCAAAGGCATTGCCCTTATAGCGCGCCAACATATCGGTAAAGCGGCTGATATAGTCAAATGTCTGATACGGCATAAGCGAATGGTCGTCCAGAGTCTGCATGGCCAGATTCACGTTTATCATAAGCTCATCGCGCTTATCCGCGCCCAGACCCATGCGTCCCGCCAGACCGTTCACGAACGAGGAATAGAATATGCTATTGTCGTAATTGCGGCTCACGCTGGAATAGTCCAGCTCGCGCGTGGGGCATATGGCGTTTGCGCGGCGCATGAATTCGGCGGGTATGCCGTGCCCGTTTACGAGCAGACCCATGCGGAAGCGCTGATACCCGCTGCCGTCTTCGTGCGAGCTCATGAAAGATATATTTAGCCCGAACTCGGCAATCAATTCCAATACGGCGGTAACAGTGCCGGGTTTATCCTCCAGCCTGAATTCCATAAGGGATACGCTGCTTTCGCCCGCCGCGCTTTGGCAGTAACCTATCGTCGCAAGCTGCTCATCGGCCTTGAGGAGCGCATCGGGCTGTCCGTCAACTTCAATGAACAGCGTATGCAGATCCACAGCCTTGTCATAGCTCACGCGCGTTATGTTGAGTCCCAGCGCGGCTATGCGGCGGCTGGCTTCCAGAAAGGCGCCCACATGGTTGGGCATTGTGGTGACATATGTCTTTTTCATACTATTGCTTTCCGCCTTTCGCATTCACGGGCGCGGTTTGCCTTATCCACTCATCGCGCTCAAGCGCGTACTTTAGGTGACCGCTGTCTATATGTATAACGCGGTCGGCTATTTGCCTGACCAGCGCCATGTTGTGCTCTATTACGACTATAATGATTTCGGATTTGTCTATGGTTTTGATTATTTCGCCCAGCTCGAACGCTTCCTGAGTATTGAGCCCGCTCGCCGGTTCGTCAAGCAGCATAAGGCGCGGGCGCATGCATAGGCAGCGCGCGATCTCAAGCGACTTGCGCGCGCCATAGGGCATCTTGCCCGCCGGCATGTCGGAAAACGCGTCCAAGCCGAGTTTGTTAAGCTGCTCATGCGCATATTCGCGCGCACGTTTCAGCTTGCGCTTGCGCCTGAGCGTGGGCAGCAGCGTATCGGCTATCGTTCCGTTCAGTTCGCCGTGCATCGCGGTGACTAAGTTGTCCAGTGCGCTTATCTCGTCCAGCAGGCGTATGTTTTGGAATGTGCGCGCCGTACCCAGACGCGCGCGTGCCGCGGGGCTTAGGTCGGTTATGTCCCGCCCATCAAGCAATACCCTGCCCTCATCCGCCGTGCAAAAGCCGGTCAGCAGGTTAAACAGCGTGGTCTTGCCCGCGCCGTTGGGACCCGTTATGCATGTCAATTCGCCCGCGGACGCGGTGAAACTCACATCGTCCACCGCACACAGTCCGCCAAACGACTTTTTTAAGTTAATCGCTTCAAGCGTCATGTTTCCTCCCCACGGTCTTAAGCAGCATAAGCAGAACCAAGAGTATTCCGTATATGAGCATGCGCACGTTGTCCAGTCCGCGCAGGAACTCGGGCAGCACGGTCAGAAGGAACGCCGCCAGCACGCTACCCGGCAGATTGCCCATGCCGCCCAGCACGACCATGCATAGCACGGTCACCGACTCGTCGGACTTAAACGAGCCGGGATCGATAAAGCCTATGAAATGCGCATACAGCGCGCCCGCCAGCGCCGCGATTGCGCCGCTTAACATAAACGCCAGCGCCTTCATGCGGTCGGGATATATGCCCATGCTCTCGGCGGCGGTCGGGTCCATGCGCACGGCATTCAGCTTGCGCCCCACGTTGGAGCGCTCAAGGTTCATGAGCAGCAAAAGCACGATGAGCACAAAAGGCATTGCGAATAGATAGTATAGATACGGCGATGACAGCTTTACGCCGAATGCATAGACCTGAGTTATGCCGGGCAGACCCATGGGTCCGCGCGTGAGGCTCTGCCAGTTTAAAAGTATCAGGCGCACTATTTCGCCCATGCCCATAGTGACTATCGCCAGATACCCGCCCGACACCCTGCGCGAGGGCAAAAAGACCATGAAGCCCAGCACGGCACCCATAACCATTGCCGCCGGAAACGTAATATAGAGCGGATAGTTAAGGCGCAATGACAATAGCGCCGACGTATACGCGCCCACGGCGTAAAACGCGGCATGCCCCAAAGAGACCTGACCCGCTATGCCGGTAAGTAAGTTTAGGCTCATGGCAAGCAGCGAATATATCGCGCACATGACCGCCACGCGCATGGGGTATGCGCCTAAATTAATGAGCGGCACTAGCAGCACGATTATTGCCGCCGGAAATGAGGCTTTGCGCATGAGCGCCTTTACGCGACTTATCGTTTCGCCCATACGCTACACCATCCTTTGTATCTTGCGCCCGAGCAAGCCGCAGGGGCGTATTATCAGTATCACGATGAGTATCACGTACGCCGCCATATCACGCAAAGACGCGTTGACGTAGCCGGCGACAAGCACCTCGCTTACGCCTATCACAAGCCCGCCCAGCGCCGCGCCGCCCACCGAGCCTATGCCGCCCAACACGGTCGCCGCGAACGCCTTTACGCCCATCGATGTGCCCACCGATATGTCCACACTGCGGTAGTTCATGCTGCCCAGCACGCCCGCAACCGCCGCCAATGCGCCGCCCAGGAAGAAGCACAGCGCGGTTATACGCGACGCGGGTATGCCCATCAGCGTCGATGCAAATCGGTTCTGAGCGGTCGCGCGCATGGCCTGACCCACGCGAGTCAGGCGCAAAAACAGACTAAGCGACGCGATAAGCAGCGCCGACAAGACGATTATCGCAATCGTGAGCGCCGATATGCGGCAGCCGCCTATGTCAAAGAATATGCCCTCAAAAAGTGTCGGAAAGCGCCTGGTCTCCGACCCCATTATGAGTAGCATGCTGTTTTGAATGACAATGGACAGACCTATCGTCGCGATAAGCGAATACACTAGCGGCAGGTGCTTATTTGCAAACGGCGCAAGCGCCACGCGCTCGATAATAAGTCCTGTCACGCCCGCGCCCAATAGCGCCACCAAAGCGCACAGCCACATGGGCAGATTGCACAGCGCCGCCAGTATATAAAAAATATAGGCGCCGAGCATATACACGGCGCCATGGGAGAAGTTCACCAGCTCCATAACGCCATATACCAGCGAATAGCCAATGGCCGTCAGTGCGTACAGTCCGCCAAGTGCCATGCCGTTAATTAGCTGTTGAATAAGCTGCTGCATAAACCTCTCCCGCTATTATCAAAATGTCAAATGCTTACTCCACGTATACGAACTTGCCGTCTTCGACCTTGAGCACGACCTCGTCCTTAACCACATCGCGATTTTCGTTAAAGCTGGCCTTGCCGGTCACGCCGTCGTATTCGCTTATGGATGCCAGATTATCGCGCAGGCTTGCGCTGTCGGTCGCGCCGTTTTTGAGCGCCTCGACGATGAGTCCCACGCCGTCATACACGGACGCCGCGAAGAGGTTGGGTGTGCTGCCGAACATGTCGGTGTATGCCGCGACAAACTCCTGAACGTTTTCGGCGGGGTTGTCCGCGTAGAACGACGCGGTGATGTACATGCCCTCGGCATTGTCGCCCGCCAATTCCAAAAACTCATCGGTATACAGCGAACCCGTGCCCTGTACCTTGAACTTGCCGTCATAGCCCAGTTGCTTTAGCTGCTCCAGTATCATCGCGGAGTCGTTATACATGGCGGCGACGAACAGAAGGTCTATGTCCTCGCCCGCTATCTTGGTCAGTATAGGCGTAAAGTCGCGCGTCGTGCCGGAAATATAGCTTTCGGCAATTACAACCGTGCCGCCCAGCTCGGTCAGCTTATCGGCGTATTCCTGCTCGGTGGTAATGCCCCAGTCGTCCTGAGTGTATATTATGCCCACCTTGGTCGCGCCCAGACGGTTTAGAGTCACATCGGCAAACAGAGGCGCCTCCAGCTCGCTGGTTATTACGCCGCGGAATATATAGTCGCCCGTCGCGGTCAGATCCGGGTGCGTGCATGTGGGGCACATTTCGACTATGCCCGCGTTTTGCAGTATCGGCGCAACCGCCAGGGCACATGTGGACGCGAAGGGACCTACGACCGCGATATAGCTGCCGTCATCGGCAATGCGTCCGGCAAGAGTCGCGCTCTCGCGCGCATCGTTTTTGTCATCGAATATGTCATATGAAAGGGTCTTGCCGTCTATGCCGCCGGCTGCGTTTACCTGACTTACCATCAGTTCAACCGCGGTGCGGTACGCCTCGCCATACTGTGCAAAGTCGCCGGTCAGCGGCGCGATTACCGCAAGCTTTATAGTATCCGCACTGTCCGCCAATGCGGGTACGGCTGCCATAAGCAGTGCCAAAGCGAGTACCATTACCCTTTTAAATAGCTTCTTCATGTACTAAGCACCCCTCAAAATATAGCATACCATATTACAAGTATATCCGCGCGCTGTTAAGCCGTCAGCCGTTAAGTGTAAGGCAAATGAAAAAAGGATGTATAAACAAGGTATGCCGCGCGGTTGACGCACAGGTTAAATTGTGATACCATATAGATAAAGAATTTTAGACTTCATAGACTTAGATCACGCCGTATAGACCGCCGCGGTCGGGCGCTCTTAATCCGACTTGCCATCAAAATGGAGGCTCATATGAATGACGATGTTGAAATAGTGCGCGTTATCACCGAGCCCACGCGCTATGCCATAATGTGCCTGCTGCTCAAGCACAACTACTGTGTGCGCGCACTGGCACGCAAGTTGGGCATAAGCGAGCCCGCCGTGTCGCAGCATATGAATGTGTTTAAGCGATATGGCATAGTGACCGGACGCAAGCTGGGTTATCAGGTACACTACAAGATAGAGCGCGAGCGCATAATGGCGGCGCTTGCGAGCATAAACGGCGTACTGAGCGCATGCGATAGCGAGGAGAAGCTTTCGCGCTTTTGCACATGCGAGTTTTCTGAGGAATGTTGCCGCAAAAAGCCGGACGGCGAAAACAAGTGAGAATTGAATAAGTGGTCGCCTTATGCGTTTTATGCATGGGCGGCTGCTTTTTTATGCGCACAGCATACGCGATTAGATGCCGCATGTATGGATTAAACTTATACATTTGTCTACCTATATATGTGCAAAGGGACGCATTTGGGTTTTTGTAACGCAAATACCGTTGCTATTGTAAGCGCGATGGTATATCATGTATACATTATATTTGTGGCGGTGTT
>CAYTOU010000141.1:0-98 GCA_964439295.1 uncultured Oscillospiraceae bacterium | reverse complement strand
TCCCGCACAGTCCCCGATAAAGCCCCCGCCGTAAAAACCGCGCCACCTAAGGCGCGTATGGATAAAACCGAAAGCGGACATAAAGAGCAGCCCGCGCA
>CAYTOU010000140.1:0-7076 GCA_964439295.1 uncultured Oscillospiraceae bacterium | reverse complement strand
GTATGTAATCGCGGGCAGTTGGGACTCGGTATCCGCCACAAACTTGACCAGTGACACCAGCGCGGAGAACAGCGAACCTATCATTATGCCGGCTAGCACGACCGTGTTGGTCTGCCTTTCGCCGCGCTGACGGGCGGATATGTACGTCAATGCGACCGCCGCAACGCCCATGAGCATTGCCATCATCTGTACGCCGATTAGGTTCATGCCCATGAGCAGTCCTAATGCCGCGCCGAAGCTTGCGCCCGATGCCACGCCCAGTGTGTCGGGCGTAGCCAGCGGGTTGGCGAACAGTCCCTGAAACGCGCAGCCCGATGCCGAAAGCCCCGCGCCCACAAGCAGTGCCAGCAGTATGCGCGGCAGGCGTATCGACCACAGCACCATCTCGGTCTGCTTAGAGGTTTCGATTGCGCTATTGAATTTGGCAAGCAGCGAATTTATAAGATCCCCGGGACTTACCGACATGCGCCCTATGCAAAGCGCCGCGACAGCCGCCGCAATCGGGAAGAGCGGCAGTATAATGCACTGTCTGCGGCTGAGTGACCCCGCTACCCTCATGCCTTTGTGATTACGTTGGAGTAAGCGGTCTTGGCGCTGACGCCGGGCAATCTCCCGATCTTGCCCGAAAGCGCGCTTATGGCATCCTGCGGCGCGTCAATCGCTATGCTGATTACGCTTAAGCCTTTTTCGCGGTACGGTATGCCCATGCGCCCGATTATGTAGCGCCCGTATTCGTGCAGGATTGCGTTCATAGCCTCGACCGATTCGGCGTTTTCGACTATTATTCCGATAATGGCAACTCTGGTTTCCATATACTTCCTCCGGTTTTGATTTTAGGTAACAAAAAAGGCCGCGCCCACACAGACGCAGCCATATGCATACAAATAGACTTAATTAGCATACAAACCGTATCTTCCATCTCAAAAATGCTTTTTCGATGTCAGGCACGATATAAGTATAGCATCGGGCGTGCCGCATGTCAACGGACGCCCGATGCTTTTATCATTGAGTATAATGGCTCTAACTCGGATTAGATTTCGACAGCTTCGCCCGCGGGGAGCTCTACGCTCTTGCCCTGCCAGATGAGAGTGCCGCCCGCGCGGGATGCGCATACGCGAATGTGACCGTCCTTAAGGGCGATATCCACCTTGCCATCCGGCAACGGCAGAGAACCGTTAAAGTCCTTAATGATGTCGGCATTAGGCGCAACGGTGAACTTGCTATAGCCGGGCGCGGTGGGAGTAAGACCCATCACGTAAGTGCCCAGCAGGTATATGGGACCGGCGCCCCATGCGTGGCACAGGCTCTTGGCGTACTTCTTGCCGTACATGGCGTAATGCTGCGGGAAGTCCTCGGTGGGATCGTACAGCTCCCAGATCGTGGTCGCGCCCAGATCCAGCATGCCGCCCCAGTAAGAGCGCACCTTGCTTATCGCCTCGGCAGTGCGACCCAGCTTGCACTGTGCCCACATCTCGAAGAACTTGAAGTACGGCGTGGTTATCGGCGGTACGGCGTCATTGTCGAGCACGTTCTTGACGATCAGCTGCTTCTTTTCATCATCGGCGATGTCAAAGAGTATCGCGAATATGTTGGCGTGACGCGTTACATTGCGCAGGCCGGTCTCGTAGCAGTCGATGTAGCAGCCCTTTTCATCGTCAAAGAAGAACTTATCCAGCTTCTCGCGTATGAAAGCGGCCTTCTTGGCATACTCGGTGCCATCAACGCCCGCTATTTCGGCGCAGCGTGCGGCGGCTTCCAATGCCTTGATGTACAGTATCTGCTCGGCACTCATCGCGCCGCCCTTATCCATATCCGCCCAGTCGACGAATACCCAGTCCTTAGGCTGACCGATCAGGAAGCCTTCGTCGTTAACGCTCTGGCAGCAGTAGTCCATAAGCGACTTTACGCGCGGCCATATCGCCTTTACGAAATCGGCATCGCCGAACGTGTCATAGTAATCGCTGACGGTCATTATCCAATAGAGCGAGTAGTCCAGTATGGTATTTACATGCTGCTCAACCGGATCCTTACCGCGCAGCGCCCATATTGTGCGCTGGCACAGCTCCTTATCCATGAACAGGCAACGGTTTACGTAGTAGCTCTGGTACGCATCGCCCGACCATACCCAGCGGTCGCGCTTAATGCCGTCCAAGAGGAACTCGCGGCTGTTGAGGTGGAATGTATAGGCGGCGGTGTTCCATATGTCGCACAGCTGCTTATCGCTGCTGGAGAACTGACCGCGGTACTCAAGCGGCAGGTATTCGTACTCGGCGCTTATCTTGAGGTCGACACTGCCGGGTATGAACAGGTACCTGAGTGCGCGGGCGTGCAGGGTCTTCTCGCCTTCGTTGGCCTTTACCTCCACACGAACGTAGCAATCGTCCACATCGCGCGCCTCGGTCTCGCTCTCGCCATAGTACAGGCAGGTATCGACCGGCGAATTGCTCACGTGCAGGCGTGCGAAAGTCTCACGGCCGTAATCGTATAGCGTGCCGCGCTCATCGCGGGTTACCGCGACGGGCTCGATGGGCTTATAGCTGAACTTGAACTCCTCGGGATCGTCATCGGGAGAAGTAAGCATCTCGCTGTAGCCAACGGGTACCCACTCGGCGGTTACATTGTCGGCTTCCCAGCCCTTGCCGCTTGCAAATACGTCGCCCTCGACATATGCGCAGGGCAGACCGTTTATGCGGGTCAGGTCAATTACAACCTTATGCTCGCCGGGCTGCAGATCGATGGACTGGCCCAGCTTATAGAACTTGCCATCGACATTAAAGCGTCCGAAGCCGCGCGCCTTGACGGTGATGGTCTCGGGCTTGTCGATTACGGCAGTGCGGCGCAGCGAAATGTTGTGCCAGCAATCGTCCAGTCTCCACATTGCGGGATAAGATGCGCCAAACTCCTCACGGCGCGAATCCAACTTAAGGCGATGGCGAATTTCGTAATCGCCCGGGTACCATATCCAGTAGGTAGTTTTCATTTTTATGCTCCACCTTATCTAATTAATTATGTACTGCTTTTGTGTGCGGTCAATCCGCATTGCAGTTGTATCATACCATTTTTAGGCGTATTTGGCAATACGAACAGACAAAAAACCACGCTGTTTCGCACATCACAGCGTGGTTTAAATACATTAAATTACATTAGTCGTTGTTGTCGCCCTTATGCGCCAGCATCTTCTTACGGTTGGTGGCGGACAGCTCGCGCTTACGCATACGGAAGGACTTAGGTGTAATTTCAACCAACTCATCATCGGTTATGAACTCCATCGCCTCTTCCAAAGTGAGCTCGCGCAGGTTGGTTATCTTGAGCGCTTCTTCTGCACCGGCGGCGTTACGTATGGAGGTCAGGTGCTTCTTTTTGCACACGTTGACGTCGATATCGCCGGGGCGCGAGGAGCGACCGACTATCATGCCGGAATAGACCTGCACACCGGGTCCGATGAACAGCTCGCCGCGATCCTGTATGTAGAACATGGCGTAGGAAGTGGTTTCGCCGCTCTCGAAGGCTACCAAGGAACCGCACACGCGGGTGGGTATATCGCCCTTGTACGGTGCATAGCCGTCGAATATGGCGTTCATAACGCCCTCACCACGCGTATCGGTCATGAACTCGGAGCGATAGCCGAACAGACCGCGCGAAGGTATGGAGAACTCAAGGCGCTGTCTGTCACCGCCGGACATGTTCATAAGAGCGCCGCGGCGACGACCTATCTTTTCGATTACATTGCCCACGTACTCGCTGGGCACATCGCACACAAGCAGTTCCATAGGCTCAAGCTTCTGACCGTTCTCCTCGCGGAATATAACGGTGGGCTTGGATACCTGGAATTCGTAACCCTGACGGCGCATGGTTTCGATAAGTATGGACAGATGCAGCTCGCCGCGTCCGGATACCTTGAACGCTTCTGTGGTTTCGGTATCCTCTACGCGCAGGGATACGTCTGTCTGCATTTCCTTAAACAGGCGCGCGCGCAGGTGACGGCTGGTTACGTACTGACCTTCGCGACCCGCCATGGGCGAATTGTTGACCGAGAATGTCATAGTAACGGTGGGATCTTCGATCTTGACGAAAGGCAGGGGCTCGGCATGATCGACTTCGCACAGCGTATCGCCAATCGCAATGTCGTCAAAACCGCGTACGGCGACTATATCGCCCACCTGAGCCGCCGTGCAGTCGACGCGCTTAAGGCCGTCGAACTCGAACAATCCGCCCAGACGAGTGGGCGCGCTGACGGTGGTCTCATCGTGGTGGCAACGTACGGCCATCTGACCGGCCTTTATGGAGCCGCGCTCTATGCGGCCGATACCGATTCGACCCACGTAGTCGTTATAGTCGATTGAAGAGATAAGCATCTGAAGGGGCGCTTCCGGATCGCCCTGCGGCGCGGGAATGTGCTCCAGTATGCAGTCGAACAGGGGCTTCATATCGGTACCGGGCTGATGCCAGTCCAAAGTAGCCGTGCCGTCACGACCGGATGCGAATATGACAGGGCTATTGAACTGCTCATCGTTGGCATCCAGCTCCAACAGCAGCATGCGGGTTTCGTCCACGACCTCGTCGGGACGCGCATCGGGACGGTCGATCTTATTGACAACGATAATGACGGGCAAGTTCAGTTCCAATGCCTTTTTGAGCACGAAACGCGTCTGAGGCATGGGACCTTCGAAGGAGTCAACCAGCAGCAGCACGCCGCCCACCATCTTAAGTACGCGCTCAACCTCGCCGGAGAAGTCGGCGTGACCGGGAGTGTCGACTATGTTGATCTTTACGCCGTTATAGTTTACGGCGGTGTTCTTTGACAGTATGGTTATACCGCGCTCACGCTCCAGGTCGTTCGAGTCCATGACTCGCTCGGCAACCTGCTGATTGTCGCGGAATACGCCCGCCTGCTTGAGCATCTTGTCCACCAGAGTGGTCTTGCCGTGGTCTACGTGGGCAATGATGGCTATATTACGCAGATCGTCGCGGGTAATTATCAATGTAAGGACCCCTTTCATTTATGTCAAGGAAATCGATGCGCCGATTTTAAGGCACATCAGTTAATCATTCCATTTCGTCCGCCTTGCCGCGGTCGGCGGTTTCGGCAAGCACCAGTCCGTCGTTATTGTCGAGTGCCCACTGCACCGACCATTCGTTTTCGAACAGAAGCACATCGCGTCCCACTCTATCCAGTGCGCGGCGCGTCGTGGAGGTAAGGCGCAGTTTATCAATGCTTACCGGGCACTCCTCAACCCAACGCACGCAGCGGAACGAGAGCTGCTCCATGCGAATGTCAACGCCGTATTCGTGCTTTAGGCGATGCTCCAGCACTTCAAACTGCAGTACGCCGACAACGCCGACAATAATTTCCTCGCGACCTATGTCGGCGCGCTTGAATGTCTGTATCGCGCCCTCCTGAGAGAGCTGAGTTATACCCTTTACGAACTGCTTGCGCTTCATCGAGTCCAAAGCGGCCACGCGCGCAAAGTGTTCGGGGGCAAACAGCGGTATGCCGGCAAAGTGTATATGCTTACCGGTGGCAAGCGTATCGCCCAGGCGGAATATGCCAGGATCGAATAGACCGATTATATCGCCCGGGTAGGCCTTTTCGACGGTTTCATGCTCCTGAGCCATAAACTGCTGCGGCTGAGTGAGCTTTATGTTTTTATCCTGACCCGAGTGCCAGACCTCCATGCCCTTTGTAAACGTGCCCGAGCATATGCGCATGAACGCAAGGCGGTCGCGGTGCGCGGGGTTCATGTTGGCCTGAATCTTGAATACAAAGCCGGTGAACTGATCGCTGAGCGGGCTTATCTCGCCCTCCTCCGCCATACGCGGGCTGGGCGGGAATGTGAATTTCAAGAACCGCTTTAGGAAGGGCTCCACGCCGAAGTTATTTATCGCGCTGCCGAAGAACATGGGCGTCAGCTCGCCGCGCGTAATGCGCTTTATATCGAAGTCATCGCCCGCGCCTTCCAATAGCTCTATCTCTTCCATCAGTTGGTCGTAATACGACTTTCCGATCACATCGGGCAATGTGGGGTCGTCTATCGATATTTCGGTGACGCTGACCTTGCGCTGACCGTGATCGCCGCCCGAGTACAGTTCAACCGTGCGGGTATCGCGGTGATATACGCCCTTGAAGTCGCCATTTGTGCCAATGGGCCAATCCACGGCGCATGCGCGTATGCCCAATACATTTTCCAGCTCGTCCATCAGGTCGAACGGATCGCGTCCGGCGTGGTCGAGCTTATTGACGAACGTGAATATGGGTATGTTGCGAAGGCGGCATACCTTAAACAGCTTTATCGTCTGCGCCTCAACGCCCTTTGCGCAGTCGATAAGCATGACGGCACTGTCAGCCGCGACCAACGTGCGGTATGTGTCTTCCGAGAAGTCCTGGTGACCCGGCGTATCCAGTATGTTAATGCGGTAGCCATCGTAATCGAACTGCATTACCGATGACGTGACCGATATACCGCGCTGCTTTTCTATCTCCATCCAGTCCGAGGTGGCATGCTTTTCGGCCTTGCGCGCCTTGACCGATCCGGCCTGACGAATAGCCCCGCCGTACAAAAGCAGTTTTTCGGTAAGTGTGGTTTTGCCCGCATCGGGGTGAGATATTATGGCGAACGTGCGCCGACGCGCGACTTCACGCTCAAATTCAGAGCCGCCCGCGCTTTGCATGTCGGTATAATTGTACGATAGTGATTCCATAATGCCTCCCGTTTTGACTAGCCTCCAAAAAATATCACGCCTTTTATATTACTAAAGAAAAAGCGCGGATGTCAACCGCGCCCGTTCATGAATCCGTTGTAAGAGGGTTAATTTTACCTTCAGCATTTGTGCATTGTTAAGCCGTCCGTTCAGCCGTGTCTTGTGCGCAATATGTCTAGGAATTTGTCTATGTCTTCTACTTTATATTCAGGAAATTCGGTAAGGAAATCCTGCTTGCGCGTGCGCATGAATAGTATCATATCGCTGAGCAAGCGATCGGATGCCGCAGGTACAGTGCTCGGCGTTTGCTGCGGTTGTACGGCTTTTGCAGACGCGTTTGGTTTTACTTCTGTTGGAATGCAAGAATATTTAATTTC
>CAYTOU010000139.1:0-7189 GCA_964439295.1 uncultured Oscillospiraceae bacterium | reverse complement strand
ACGTGAGCGGTTTTTCTTTGCAGCTTTCTTTTCTCAAAAAGAAAGCGCGTTCCCCTTATCGCCTCACTCCGCCCACACGGTTCGTATGTCCAGATTGGGTAAACGGAGCTTTAGTTCGCTGGATAGATCCCATTCGTGGGGCTTGCCGGCGCGACCTAAGAGGAGGAGATCGACGTCGTTCTTTTCGACAAAATTGATTATCGCATCGGCGATGTTGTCGGCGCGAAGCATCATCATGTTGGCGCCGTATTGGTGACTTATCTTGAAAAGATACTCCAAAGCGTCGCCTTCGCTCTGATCGCCTAATAGATGCGCGCCTTTCTTGGCTACATGAAGAACCGATAATACGTCGCTGTCGCTCTTCACGAACGTAGCACCCTCGTGAATAAGCTTTTCGCATGTGCTTTGACCGGTTACGCATACGGCGATATGCATGTCGCTCACTCTCCGATTGCTCTTTTGCTTATTCGCCGCATAAGGCGGCAACTGAATTATACTCGTTCCCAGTTGATTACAAAGCCGCCGTGGGATATTACGCGTAGCATTTCGCCGGCATGGATTTCGGGTAGGGGCTTGGACGCGTCCCAGTAGAATAGTCGTAGATCTTCGCCCTTTTCCTTGGGACCTTCGCTCATCTCGAATACGTGCGCGCTCACACCGTCATGCGTGCTTAGCTCGGGCGATATGCTCACAAACTCCGCAACCATCTCGTGCGTCATGCCGTTGTTCATGTTGTTTAAGAACTTGCGGTAGTAAAGCAAAGGGGATAGCTTGAGACTCCATATGAATATTATCGCACCGCCGAATAGCATGGAAACAACATCGGTCGCCCACTCTACGCGGTACATAAGCGTGGGTATAAGCGCGATTATGCCAACAATGAATATCACCAAAAGCAAAATCGCAACTTTCTTGATGCGCGCATTGTTTATGTCCGAATCCTTCTGACTATACATAGCGAGTTACCTCCGTATCATGCGTTTACACACACTTATACTATACAACTTTTTATCGCGGGCTGTAAAGCACGATTTGGGTTTATTCATAAATTTGCCGCAATCCACTGCACAATAGCCTAAATTTGCAGGAATTGATACCTTGAGTTCCCAAATGGCTTAACCCTCTTTCGCCTTCGTAGCGGCGCGCGGCGGCTTCTCGGGCGCATTGCCCACTATGCTGGGTCGCCCGTTTTGTATGCGCACAAGCTTTTTGCCTATAACCGCTTCTTCACCCTTGAGTAGCTTCTTTGCCGCCGTTGCCGTTATGTCCGGCATGTCGGCGTTTTGCCGCTTGAGCGCATCCTTCCATAGCGTGAATTTGCAACCCTCGCGCCAATGTTCGCACCCGAACGCGCGCGCACTTTCAAGTATGCGCCCGCCGCACTGCGGACACTTTGCACCCACAACATAGTGCTGCTGAGTGCGCTTGGGCGTGACTTCCTGCTTTTCAAACTCAACGCCCTGCTTTACTGTCTTAGCATCCTCAACGATGAACGCCGCAAATCGACGTATCGATTGTAAAAACGCATCCGGCGTAACCTGACCTTCGCCGCGCGCGATTCGCCCTAAAGCCCGCTCCCACTTGCCCGTGGTTTCCGCAGAGCGCAATTGCTCGGGTAGTATCTGCATAAGGCTGAATGCCTTGGACGTGGCTCGCAAAGCCTTGCCCGAACGCGTGACATACCCAACCTCAATGAGCCGCTCTATAGTCGCTGCGCGCGTGGCGGGCGTGCCTAAGCCGGAATCCTTCATCGCCTGCTTGAGCTCCTCATCGGCAATTGTGCGTCCGGCGTTTTCCATCGCCTGAAGCAGTGTGGCATCGGTGTAGGGCTTGGGCGGCTGCGTCTTTTTTGCCTGAACCTGCGCCGCACGCGTTAAGCGCGCATCGCCCTTTTGCACATCTGGCAAAACGTCCTCGCGCTCGTCCTCATCCACGCCGCGATATACCGCCTTCCAGCCCATGTCGATGGGCGCAATGCCTCGGCTTAAGAATCTATGCGCGCCTACGCGCGTGATTATCTCGGACTTGACAAACCTGTACGGCGGATATAGCGCCGCCAGCAATCGCCTTACGATCAGGTCGTATACGCCCTTTTCGGCGGCGGGCAGCGTCTGCGTGTTGGCTTTCTTGCGCGTGGGCAAAAGCGCATGGTGGTCGGATACCTTGCTGTCGTCGAATATGCGCTTGTTTGCGCCAATGCCGTCAAGCGACGGTAGCTTTTCAGTAAGCGCCTTGTACTCATCGGGCAGCGCACTTATCACCGCCGGCAATTGCGATGCCATGTCGTGCGTTAAATGGCGGCTGTCGGTGCGCGGGTAAGTGATCAGTTTGTACCGCTCGTATAGCGCCTGTGCCGCGTCCAAAGTTTGCTTGGCCGAAAGTCCCATCAAGCGGTTTGCGTCGCGCTGAAGGCTTGTCAGATCGTATAGTAGCGGCGGCGGAGTCTGCTGCTCCTGACGGCTTACACTGTCGATAACGGCGCCCTGACCGCGCACGGCGTCGGCTATCTCGCGTGCCTGCGCTTCTGTGGGTATGCGCGTGGGATTTTTGTCGGAATTGCCTATCCATACGCCGGTGTACTCGCCCTCGTGCGGCTCAAGCGCTTTGTTACTTGCGGGAAGTACGGGGGAGTCGGGGCTTCCGAAAAGCGCGCGCACTTCGTAATAGTCCTCGGGCACAAACGCCGCTATTTCACTGTCGCGCGCGCATATTAGCGCCAATGTGGGCGTCTGCACGCGCCCGACCGATAGCCATGCCTTATACTGTATCGAATATGCGCGCGACGCGTTCATGCCCACCAGCCAGTCGGCCTCGGACCGGCAGCGCGCGCTCTCGTATAGATTGTCGTAATCCGCGCCCGGACGCAGGTGCGCAAAGCCCTCACTTATCGCCTCATCGGTCATTGACGATATCCATAGGCGCATAAACGGCTTTTTGCACTCGGCCTGTTGATATATGTACCTGAATATCAATTCACCCTCGCGCCCGGAGTCCGTGGCGCATACTATGCCGCCTATGTCGCGCCGATGCATAAGCTTTTTGATTACGCCGAACTGCTTTTTGGTCTTTTCGAGCACGCGCAGGGGAATATTGTCGGGCAAAAGAGGCAGCGTATCCATGCGCCACGCCTTGTACCTGGGGTCAATGGCGTCGGGCTCGCTCAGCGCTACCAGATGCCCTAGTGCCCATGTGACCACCCAACTGTCGGACTCCATGAAGCCATCCTGGGATGCGCCGCGCACGCCCAACACTCGCGCGATATCGTGCGCAACCGATGGCTTTTCTGCAAGTACAAGCGTCTTGGACAAATGATAAACCACCCTTCGAGAGAAAAATAAGCATATTTCATATCGGATTATACCAGCATATCGGTGTAAAGTCAAAACAGTACCCAAAAAACAAAAGTACTCTGTGATTTAGCATAATGTTAGCGTTTTTCATGTTTATTCTTTCAATTTGGGATTTATAATAGTAAAGCCATCAGTTTGTCAGATGGCACATACGCGCTGTTTTTAGCAAGATCGGCGAAGTCGCCGCTTCATTTAATAACCAGTCAACTGTTGCAAAACAGCCATGCGTATGGTAAAATAGAAAAATACGAGCAAACAATAAGCGGCTTATAGTCGACTTGGGAGGATTTACATGAAGGCAACAGTAGAAAAGATCTCGTCCAATAAGGTCAAGATTTCCTTTGAAATCGAGGCTGAGAAGTTTAATGAGGGCCTGGACGCGGCCTATCGCAAGAACGTAAAGCGCATCAATATCCCCGGCTTCCGCAAGGGCAAGGCCCCGCTGAAGGTCATCGAGGCGCACTACGGCCCGGCGGTGTTCTATGAGGATGCATTCGATGAAATTTTCCCTGAGATATATGATCAGGTAATCGATGAGAACAAGCTGAACGTCGTTGACCGTCCTCAGATCGACTTCACTCAGATCGAGCGCGGCAAGGATCTGATCTTCACCTGCGAAGTGTTCGTAACGCCTGACGTTACCCTGGGCGATTACAAGGGCATCGAAGTGGTCAAGGTCGAGGCGACCGTTGATCCCGCCGATGTGGATAAGGAAATCGAAAAGGCACGCGACAACGCTGCCCGCATGATAGAGGTTGACCGCGCCGCCGAAAAGGGCGACACCGTGGTTATCGATTACGCCGGCTTTGATGGCGACAACCAGTTCGAAGGCGGCACCGCCGAGGATCACGAGCTGGAGCTGGGCAGCGGCACCTTCATTCCCGGATTTGAAGATCAGCTGATCGGCGCAAAGGCCGGCGAGGATCGCGATGTAAACGTGACCTTCCCCGAGCACTATCATGCACCCGAGCTGGCGGGCAAGCCCGTTGTGTTCAAGTGCAAGGTAAAGGCTGTTCAGGCTAAGGAACTGCCCGAGCTGGATGACGATTTCGCTCAGGATGTATCCGAGTTTGACACCTTCGAAGAGTACAAAAAGAGCGTAGCCGATAAGAAGATGGAAGAGGCCAAGGATCAGGCCGATGCTCAGATGGAGAACGAGCTTGTAAACAAGATCGTTGAAAACGCCACCATCGATCTGCCTCAGGCGATGATCGCCCGTCAGGCTGACCAGATGATCAACTCCATGGCACAGCGCATGCGTATGCAGGGCATATCCATGGATGACTTCATGAAGTACACCGGCACCACCCTTGATATGCTGCGTCAGCAGTATGCTCCCGAGGCAGAGCGCCGCGTACGCACCGAGCTGACCCTCAAGGCTATTGCCGCTGCCGAGGGCATCACCCCCACCGATGACGAGATCTCCGATAAGATCGACGATTTCGCAAAGCAGGCAAAGCTGACTCCCGAAGAGTTCAAGGAGAAGCTCAGCGAGGAAGATATGGAGTACATTAACGATATCGTTAAGCTCCAGAAGACCGTTGACATGCTCAAGAAGGAAGCCAAGTACATCGACAAGCCTGCCGATGAGCCTAAGACCGAAGAAAAGGCCGAGGACAAGGCTGAATAAGGCGTCAATACCGAGCCGCCACTTTAGGCGGCTCGGTATATAAAACGCCGTTTTTATGCGGCGCGTATTATCACGTAAACCGTGATGGAGGAGGTGCGTTCCATAATGAATCTGGTGCCGGTAGTAGTTGAACAAACCAATCGAGGCGAAAGGTCATACGACATCTATTCGCGCCTGCTCAAGGATCGCATCGTGTTCCTGGGCGGCGAGATAGACGATGATCTTGCAAATGTAATCGTCGCTCAGCTGCTGTTTCTTGAAATGGAAGATCCCGATCAGGATATATCGCTCTATATCAATAGCCCGGGCGGCTCTGTGACCGCAGGTATGGCGATTTATGACACGATGCGCTACCTCAAGTGCGAAGTTTCCACGCTGTGCATTGGCATGGCGGCGTCCATGGGCGCGTTTTTGCTGGCAGCGGGTGCTAAAGGCAAGCGTAAGGCATTGCCCAACGCGGAGGTAATGATTCACCAGCCGTCGGGCGGTGCGCGCGGTCAGGCGACAGACATAGCCATACAGGCCGAGCAGATAATGAAGACCAAACAGAAGATGTCCAAGATGCTGAGCGAAATGACCGGTCAGCCGATTGAGACAATCGCAAAGGACGTTGAGCGCGACAACTACATGAGCGCCGAGGAAGCGCTCAAGTACGGCTTGATCGATGAGATCATACCGCCCAGACGTTGATTGATGGGTATATATCCCGATATGAGGTGAAAAATGGCTAAAGGTGATGAACGGGTCAGCAAGCTCGTTAAATGCTCATTCTGCGGTAAGCCGCAGGATCAGGTGCGCCGCATAGTGGCAGGACCCGGCGTATATATCTGCGACGAGTGCATAAGCTTGTGTCAGGAGATAGTCGCCGAGGATTCCGGCTCGCATAACCATATGGAGGGCACCGCACTGCCCAAGCCTGCCGAGCTGAAGGCGGTATTGGATCAGTACGTAGTGGGTCAGGAAGAGGCTAAGCGCGCATTGGCTGTATCCGTGTACAACCATTACAAGCGCATACAGAACCCCGGCCGCAAAAACGATGTCGAGCTGCAAAAGTCGAACATACTTATGGTAGGTCCGACCGGTTGCGGCAAGACCTATCTTGCGCAGACGCTCGCAAAGGTTCTCAATGTACCCTTCGCGATTGGCGATGCAACCAGCCTGACCGAGGCCGGCTATGTGGGCGAGGATGTTGAAAACATACTTCTGCGCCTTATACAGAACGCCGATTACGATATCGAGCTGGCACAGCGCGGCATAATATACATCGACGAAATAGACAAGATCGCCCGCAAGAGCGAAAACGTGTCCATTACCCGCGATGTATCCGGCGAAGGCGTGCAGCAGGCACTGCTCAAAATGCTTGAAGGCACCGTGGCCAGCGTACCGCCGCAGGGCGGACGCAAGCATCCGCATCAGGAGTTCATTCAGATAGACACCACGAACATACTGTTCATATGCGGCGGCGCGTTTGACGGCATTGACAAGATTATCGAAAACCGCGTGGGCAAGAAGGTCATGGGCTTCGGCGCGGAGATACATAACGCGCACGAACGCCTGGGCGACAATATACTCAAGCAAATGCGCCCCGAGGATCTGCTCAAATTCGGCCTGATACCCGAATTTGTGGGTCGTCTGCCGGTAATGGTGGGACTGGATCCGCTGGACGAAAAGGCACTTGTGCGCATACTGTCCGAGCCGAAAAACGCACTTGTCAAGCAGTATCAGCGCCTGATGGAGCTGGACGGCATAGAGCTGGACTTCACTGAGGATGCTCTGACCGCCATAGCCAAGCAAGCTCTGGAGCGCAAGAGCGGCGCCCGCGGTCTGCGTGCGATTATCGAGCACGTAATGATGGACACCATGTTCGAGCTCCCCTCGCGCACTGATGTTGCCAAGTGCATCATAACCGAGGACGCCGTAAAGGAAAAGTCCAAGCCGGTTCTGATAGAAGGCATACCCTCGCTCCCCAAAGCCGACTCGGGTGACACTCATGTCGAGCACGGTAATGTGGGCTGATAGGGAATTTGAAGTATAGCATTAGGCTGCCGCAGATTTTCTGCGGCAGCCTGGTTTTTTATCTGATTGTGTAATGTAAAACTACTACCTATAGATACAATAAGCTCATGCGCATCATATCTTATACCTTCTCTTGTCTTTTCCCCCTAACCGGAAACACGCAAACCATCCTAACAAGATCATTCTGATCCGC
>CAYTOU010000138.1:0-7193 GCA_964439295.1 uncultured Oscillospiraceae bacterium | reverse complement strand
AATACCAAACCGCCGCCACCTACTGGAAAACCAAACCCGCTACCCCCATGCCCACCGCCCAACTAACCCCCATAGTAGACGACTACCTAAATGCAAGCTCCATCTGCGCGCTGGCGACCGGTAGCGGCGACTATGTGCGCTGCACGCCGCTGGAGTATAGCTACCACGACGGTAAGTTCTGGATATTCACCGAGGGCGGCGAAAAGTTTATAGGGCTGGAGAAGAACGATAACGTCAGCCTGGCCGTGTTCGAAAAGAACCCCAATTTCGGCTCGCTCAAGAGCGTGCAAATCATGGGTAAGGCGCGCATAGTCGAGCCCATGTCAAAAGAGTACGTCGCGCATGCCGAGTATAAGAAGATACCCGTCGCCGCGCTGCAAAAGCTTTACGATCAGGGGCACCCCATGCACCTTATATGCATCGCGCCTACACATATGGATATACTCTTTTCCGACTTCAAAAAGCAGGGCTACGATAGTAGGCAGACGCTGGACTTCGCACAGGAGAAGTAAACTATGGCAATCACAATCAACCTCTACTATACCGGAAGGGACGGTAGCGCCAAGGCGTTCGCCGCCGATATGACCGCAAGCGGCGTGGTCGACAGAATCCGCGCCGAAGAGGGGAACATAAGGTATGAATACTTCTTCCCCATGGATGACCCGGAAACAGTGCTGCTAATAGATAGCTGGACAGATCAGCTTGCCATTGACGAACATCATAAGTCGCCCATGATGCAGGACATAATGCGGCTTAGGGAAAAGTACGACCTGCACATGCGCGTGGAGCGGTATGTGTCGGCGGATGAGCCTAAGAAGGATATGGAGTTTATAAGGAAGTGACTTGAAAGGGAATGCCGTTTGTGCCGTGAAAAAAGGACAGTGCAACAAAACAGGCTCTGCTCGCGTTTGAACAGAGCCCAATGTGGAATCCTATTCGGCATTAATCCGACGCAATTGCGGCACGATAAGTACTACCGATATTATGAAGGCAATCCAGTCGGCAAAAGGCGTCGCCCATGCAATGCCGGATACGCCGATGGTGCTGTTTAGAATCAGCATGAACACGACATCCAGACTGCCCTTGCGCAATAGCGATAGGCAAAGCGGCTGCACCTTCGCGCCGATTGCCTGAAAGACGGTTATGACCATAAAGTTGACTGCCGTCGTCGGGCAGGCGAGGCAGATAATCTTTAAAAAGCGCTGCCCGTAGCCGACAGTTTCCGCATCCGCGATAAAGCAGCGCGAAATAGGCACCGCCAGCGTCCAAAGCAGAACCGCGCCGACACAGGCGATTATAAAGCTGTACGCAAACGCCGCCTTGATTGCGTCCTTCATCCGTTTATGGTTGCCGGATGTATAGTTGTAGCCTATCAGCGGCAGTGTGCCCTGCGTCATGCCCTGCGCGATGGCGTATGCCAGCAAGTCTATCTTCTTGGCAATGCCCATGCCCGCGATGGCTGTGTCGGAATATCCCGCGACCATGTGATTTAGCGCTGCGTTGGATATCGTGGACATCATCGTCATGACAAAGCCCGGCAGACCTACGCTCAGCACTTCAGCGGGAATATGCTGCTTTAGCGAATATGCCTTTGGGTTAGGTGTGATTACGGTGGTTTTTCGTATATGATATAGGAAGCAACCGAAATACACCATCGCAATCAGGTTGGAAAGCATAGTGGCGATTGCCGCGCCTTCGATGTTCAAGCGGAAAACAAATATGAATATCGGGTCGAGTACTATGTTCAGTATACCGCCGAACGCCACGCCGAAACCGGCGGGCTTGGAATAGCCCTCGGCGCGTATTAGGTGCGCCAATTCCGCATTCATTACGGTCGGCACGGCACCCACGCCTATTGTCCAATAAGCATACTGCCTGCAATACTCCCATGTGTCCGCGCCGGCGCCCAGAATGGGGAAAAGCACCGGTTCCAGCAGCACAATGGCGATTCCGTATATCAATGCAACCGCCGCGCACGTCCATATGCAAAATGCCGCGCAATGTCGCGCCTTTTCCCTGTCGCCCGTACCCAGACAGCGTGAAATCAGACTGGAGCCGCCCAGGCCGAACAGATTCGCAAATCCGGTCAACAGCATGAAGCACGGCATGACGATTGTCGCCGCCGCCACCTGCAGCGGGTCGTTCAGTTTGCCGATAAAGAACGTGTCCGCCATGTTGTAGACCACGGTTATCAGCTGGCTTATGACAGTGGGGATTGCCAGTGTCAGTACTGCTTTGCGCACCGGCGTGTCGGAAAAGAGTGCCGTCCTATCAGCGTTCATACTGCGCCGCCTCCTTATGTATACCGTCAATCACGCATTGAATGGCAAGATGGTAGCTTTCTTCCAAATCCACGGGATAATGCGCAAAGTAGCCCGATGATTCCTGCGATACAAAGCCGTGCATAACGCCGCGCAAAACTCTCTGCCAGTGCATGCGGCGCTCATCGCCGATTGGATAACCCCGCAAGACCTGCATGGACGGCTCGGCGGTCATTGCCGCGGCGGCTTTTAGCGTCTCATCCTTGCCCATAGGCATGTGCATGATCAGTCGGTATAGCTCGGCATGCTCTTTTGCGAACGCGCGGTAACTCTCCGCCAACGCAAAGACCGCCGCGTCGCCGTTCTTGCCTTGTATGGCGGCGAGTTGTGCCGACTTCTGGTCGCCCAGCGCGGATAAGCCGATCTCGGTAAACAGCGCGTCCATGCTGTCTATGTGCGCATAGAGCGACGCCGTCTTTACGCCCAGCTTCTGCGCCAACGCGTGCATCGAAAATGCGGCAGCGCCGCTTTCTTCGATAAGCTCTTTTGAAGCCCTGATAAGAACTTCTTTGCTCAAACCTTTATGAAACAAACGGCAAACCCTCTTCCTAACGTTGTTAGGATTATTGTATCCTAACACGATTAGGTTTTCAAGTGCAGGGTGTAAATACCAAATTAACGAGGAGGCGCAAGAAGATGCCCACACCCACCTACATCGCAATAGACCTAAAGTCCTTCTACGCCTCCGTGGAGTGCCGCGAGCGGGGCTTAGACCCTTTGGACACAAACCTCGTCGTCGCCGATGAGAGCCGAACCGACAAGACCATATGCCTTGCGGTCACGCCGTCGCTCAAAAGCTGCGGCATACCGGGCAGGGCGCGGCTGTTTGAGGTAAGGCAAAAGGTCAAGCAGCATAACGCCATCCGCCAAAGCAAAGCGCCCGGGCATGTCCTCAAAGGTTCGTCGCACTTTGCGTCCGAACTGCGGGCGAACCCGTCGCTCGCGCTGGACTTCATAATAGCGATGCCGCGCATGGCGTATTACATGGAGTACAGCTCGCGCATATACTCGATATATATGAAGTACGTTTCGCCCGATGACATAGTCGTATACTCAATCGACGAGGTGTTCATGGACGTGACGCATTACCTAAATACGTATAAACTGTCCGCGCACGATCTGGCCATGAAGATCATACTGGACGTGCTTAACACCACCGGCATAACGGCGACCGCCGGCATAGGCAGTAATCTCTTTTTGTGCAAGGTCGCAATGGACATAGTGGCAAAGCACATACCCGCCGACAAAAACGGCGTGCGCATAGCCGAGCTGGACGAAATGAAGTTCCGCCGCGAGCTATGGGATCATCAGCCCATAACCGACTTCTGGCGCGTGGGCGGCGGCACGGCGCGTCGACTTCAAAAGTACGGCATACTCACAATGGGCGACATTGCGCTCTGCTCGCACCATAACGAGGACTTGCTCTATCGCCTGTTCGGAAAGAACGCCGAATTGCTCATAGACCACGCGTGGGGCTGGGAGCCGTGTACCATTGCGGATATCAAGGCATACAAGCCTAGCGCGAATAGCCTAAGCTCGGGTCAGGTGCTGTCCTGCGCCTACGATGCCGATAAGGCTAAGCTCGTAACCCGCGAAATGGCGGACGCGCTCACGCTGGAGCTGGTGGATAAGGGACTTGTCACCGACCAGATTGTACTGACAGTAGTATACGACACCGAAAACCTAACCGACCCGGAGCGCAAAGCCCACTATCGCGGCGAGGTCGAAACGGATCGCTACGGGCGCACTATGCCCAAAAAGGCGCACGGCTCGATTAACCTGGACGGGCACACGTCCTCCACAAAGAAAATAATGGCGGCGACAGCCGAACTATACGACCGCATTGTTGACAAAAACCTACTTGTGCGTAGAATATATATTGTAGCCGGTAACGTGCTGCCCGAGGCGGACGCGCCTAAAAAGAGTGAACAGGCTGTTCAGTTAGACTTCTTTAACGATTACGCCGCCGAGGAAGAAAAGCAAAAGGCCGAGGCCGCCGCGCTGGAGCGCGAGCGAAAGATACAGGCCGCCACGCTCGCCATCAAGAAAAAGTACGGCAAAAACGCCATTCTAAAGGGCATGAATTTGGAAGAGGGCGCGACTGCCAAGGACCGCAATGAGCAGATAGGCGGGCATAAGGCTTAAACGGGCGGACAAAATCCGATGAAGGGGCGACAAGAGAGCGGTAATATGGCTCAAGCCGCGGACACGAAAGAAATGGCACAGCTACAAGCGGCTGCGGATAGAATAAACTAGGACCCGATATGTTCCGCTTTGCCGTCAGGAAAGGATAACTTTATGGATAAAGAGAAGAGAAAAGCACTACAGGAAACTTACGCCAACCGCCATCCCGATATGGGCATTGTCTGCTGGAAGAGCGGGGACAATATGTGGATTGCCAAATCGAAGAATGCCAAGGCGGACTTTAACGGCACTACATTTCAGCTAAAGCTGGGCTCATGGCCCAACCGCGAAATGCAGGCGGCGTACAAAGCCAACCCGGATTCATTTGAGTGGCTCATGCTAAAGCAGCTGGATTACAAGGAGCTGGGCGACGATCATGACGACGATCTGGAGCTGCTATATATGGAAGTCATGGATGAGTACCCCGCGGCAAAGCCTATGCGCCCGGGAAAGCGATAAGGCGGGCAAATCGATAGGAGGGAACGCGCATGAAGATAGACATTACACTAAAGGTCACGCCTAAGTCGGCGACGGTCGACCATCTGGGCACGCACTTTGACATTATGGACAAGGAGTTCCCGCTGGAATACACCCAAAGGAAGGGCATAGTGTTCGATGCCCGCGGTGTCAAGGACAGGGACATAGACACTATCGATATCGATTTGGATAAGGTCGAAAAAGGTATGTTCGTCGCCTTTTATACCGGCTTTGTCGATGAAGTTGGCTACGGAACGGATAAGTACTTTAAGGAACATCCGCAACTGTCAAATGAGCTGCTTCAAAAGCTGCTTGAAAAGCAGGTCTCCATAATCGGGGTGGATTTCGCCGGCGTGAGAAGGGGCGCGGAGCACACGCCCATGGATCAGTACTGCGCGGATCGCGGCGTGTTCATCGTCGAAAATCTGTGTAGCCTTGAAAAGGTGCTGGAACGCGGCGGCGCGTTTACCGCGAACACATATCCGATGAACTTTGCGGGTCTTACCGGAGTGCCGTGCAGGGTTATCGCGGACGTTGAATAACTGAAAACTCAGATGGCGCAGGACTTAAGGCAAATGAGTTCCCATACTCATTTAAGCACGTGGCGTTTGAGCACATGAGCCACATGATGCTGGAATACTGCGGCAAGGAGATAAAGTACTTCATAAAGTCCGAAAAGGCAGACCCCGACGCGTGCTTTGCCGAGCGCAAGGTTATGGGCGAGGAATGCATAAAGTGGATTCGGGATGTGTGGGGGTAAGGAGCGAATATGATTCTCTATTTTTCGGCAACGGGCAACTGTAAATATGTCGCGTCCCGACTTGCAAAGGCACTCGGGCAGGATATGCTGTCAATTGTAGATTGTATTCGAGAAGGCAGATACTCGTTTGAGGATGACTTGATCGGAATCATCTCTCCCGCATACTTCTGGGGACTGCCGAGTATCGTGAAGGAATTTTTGCAGAAAGCTGAATTCAAGGCGGATTATCTCTACTATATCTCTACCTACGGTACGACGCCCGGCGCGTCCGACTATATGGCGAAAAAGGCGCTCGGCGGCAGGCGGATTGACGCGTTCTATTGCGTGCGCATGCCCGACACATGGACGCCGACATTCGACCTGTCCACCCCCGAAAAGGTAAGCGCCTTTTCAAAGAAGACAGAAGAAACAATCGACCGTATAGCCGCCGGCATAAATGAGCGCTTATCAAGCGCAAGAATGTCCCCGCACACGCCCGCGTTTACGGCCGTCTGCATCGCACAGCCGATCTATAACCATATGGCGCGGCGTACCGACAATCTTCATGTCGAGGACAGCTGCATCGGCTGCGGTCTATGCGCGCGCAAATGTCCGGTACAGGCTATCGATATGCAAGGCGGAAAGCCCACATGGACAAAAGAGAAATGCGCGATGTGCCTGGGCTGTCTTCACCGCTGCCCCAAATTCGCAATTCAGTACCGAAACAGGACAAAGAAGCACGGTCAGTATCTGAATCCGAACGTGAGGATTTGACATATGTCTATAGGCAAGTACGACGAAATACTAAGTCTCCCGCACCACGTATCCCAAACCCGTCCGCGAATGCCCATGCAGGACCGCGCGGCGCAGTTCGCGCCGTTCGCGGCGCTCACCGGCTACGACGACGTAATCCGCGAAGCCAGGCGCGTAACCGACGACCGCGTCGAGCTTGACGAAGGCGCGCTGGATTCGCTAGGCGCGAAGATGCGCTGGCTGTCGGAGCATCTAGCCGAATCGCCGCAAGTCACAATCACCTACTTTAGGCCCGACGAGCGCAAGTCGGGCGGCGAGTATCTGACGGTAAGCGGCGTGGTCAAGAAGATCGATGTGGATGAGCGAGTGGTGTGGTTGGGGGATGGGACGAAGTTGCGGATGGAGGAGATTTTAGCCGTTAGCTTTAGTTAGTGTGCGGGGCGGGAAATGAGGAAATTAATTCGGAATGCGGAATGCGTAATTCGGAATTAAATATTAGAGTGCGGAGGACGGGTTAGAGTGGTCAGTGTGCAGTGGTCAGTGGCCAGTTTAAGTTAGAATGCGGGGGTACGGTGACCTCTCAGTCACTGTGGTGACAGCTGCTCCGCCAGGAGAGCCATGGGCTTGGTTACGGCGTAACCTTGCAATCTAACTAAAGCTAATCCCTATTCCCTGATCCCTATTCCCCAGTCCCTCGTACCCCGCATTCTAACTCAAGC
>CAYTOU010000137.1:0-7203 GCA_964439295.1 uncultured Oscillospiraceae bacterium | reverse complement strand
TCGACCTTCACATCGGCATAGCGCGCCTCAGCGGCCTCGTTCTGCGCATGGGCAATCGCGAATAGCTCGCGCTCGGCCTGTAGCTCCTCATCAATGTCCTCTTCGGCGCCTACGTCCACCATGTCGTCGTCAAAGTCCACATCGGTCACGTCAACCGCGGCATCCTCGGGCTTGTACTCGACATCAGGAAGTGCGGGCTTTTGCTCGCTGTCGGCGTCCTGCTGCTTGCGGCGGCGTTCACGGCGCGGCTTCTGCTCGTCGGGCTTTTCGGTATCGGCACGGCGATTACGTTGACGCGCGGCGGGCGCGGGACGCTCGGCTTCGGTAGAAGCGGTCGCGGCGGGCGCTTCGGGCGCGGCGGCAGCGCGCGCGGCATCGGCGGCGGCACGCGCGCCCGGCTCGGGACGCGAGCAGTCGGCGTATTCGTACGTGCGCACATCGAATGTGTTGTCGGGCAGCTGTATGCGCGCCTTGACCTTTTCGCGCAGTACGTCTATGTCAACCACTGTGCCCAGACCGTCGGGCGTCATTATGTCGCGACCCGTGCGCGGCAGACGCTTGGTCATGGTCTCGTAGTAGTCCTCTTCGTACTTTAGGCAGCACATAAGGCGGCCGCATAGACCGGATATCTTGGTCGGGTTGAGCGAAAGATTCTGCTCCTTGGCCATCTTAATCGATACCGGCTGGAAATTGCTCAGGAAAGTGCCGCAGCATATCGGGCGCCCGCACGGTCCTAAACCGCCCAATAGCTTGGCCTCATCGCGCACGCCTATCTGGCGCAGCTCTATGCGCGTCTTGAATATCGATGCCAGATCCTTTACCAGCTCGCGGAAGTCCACGCGTCCGTTCGCCGTGAAATAGAAAACCATCTTGCTGTTGTCAAACGCCACTTCGACGTCTATCAGCTTCATTTCGAGCTTGTGCTCGGCGATTTTGTCCTTGCATGTGAGCATCGCCTCGCGACCCAGCTTTTCGTTTTCCTTTACGCGCTCCACATCGCTTTCGGTCGCCATCGATATGACCTTGCGCAGCGGCAACTGCAGCATGTCATCCGCGACCTCGCGCGCGCTGGCCGCCACAACGCCGTATTCGGGTCCGCGCGATGTGTCGCATATTACGCCGTCGCCTATCGCCGGCCATACATCGCTGGGATCGAAATAATAAATTTTGCTGTTCTTGGCAAAGCGCACACCTATAACTATCGCCATTTTATCCCTCCAACGCGTCAAAGCATATCATGTCCAGCACGCTCTGCCAGCCCACGTTGCTTTTGAGTCTTTCGCGGGCATGTATAACGCCCGTGAGCATATTCAAACCGTTCAGGCGACTTGCCTGTGCGGAAATCTGACTGAGTCTATCTATATTGAGCGCCTGCGACTGACCGTTTAGCATCAGATCGCGCGCGTATATTTCAAACGTATCCAGTATCCATGCCGTCCAATCGGTGTGATCGCGCAGATCGCGTATCTGCGCCGTGGCCGTGGCTATGTCCGCCGTGCTATTGAGCGCGCCCAACGCGTCAAGCGCAAGCGTACGCACGCGCCAATAGTCCTCGTTATCGTTCATGTTGAGCGCACGACCTATGCTGCCGCCGCTTAGCGCCGACAGTAGATGCGCGCGTTCGGGCGCAATGCCCTTGTCAAGTAGGTACTTGCCCACTACATCGGCGGGCAGCGGCTGAAAGTTTATCACCCGGCAACGCGATATTATCGTGGGCAGCATCGCGCGCACATTATCGCATGTCATTATTATGACGCTCTGACCGGGCGGAGTTTCCAGCGTCTTTAGCAGCGCGTTCTGCGCCTGCGGCGTCATAATCTGCGCGTGCGGTATAATCGCGATATTGCTCTTCGCCTCGTACGGGCGCCGCGCCAGGAATTCGCATAGCGCGCGCACGTCGTCTACGCTTATCGTCTTGGGCGTTTTGTCCTTTTTGCCATCGGACTTTTCGTCCTGCGCTGCGGTTAGGCGCGCGGCTTTTAGCGAACCGGGCGTGACTATCTTTATGTCCGGATGATTGCCGGTCAACGCGCGCTGGCACGGACCGCATTCATCGCAGGGCTGCTCTTCGCCCTCGCACACGAGCGCGCGGGCGCATATGTCGGCAAGCGTGCGCTTGCCCATGCCCTCTTCACCCGCGAATAAATAAGCATGGACAATCCGCCCTGACCTTATCTGCCGCTGCAGATTCGTGGTCAAGGCAGATTGTCCAACAATATCGCCGAAATTCATGCTACTCCTTTGCGGCTCAAACGGCATACGCCGTATGCGCGCCGCACGAATTGAACCTTACATCTTGATGAACTGTTCAACATTGAGTACGAATATGGTCGCGCCGCCCACCATGACCTCGATGGGATAAGGTACGTACACGCCGGTCGTGCCCGCCACAGGAGAGGGCGAAGTCGCGATCTGCTTGCGGCTCTTGCAGACCTTTTCGATGACAGCCATTGCGCCGTCGAACTTGTCGTCGTCTACGCCGACCAGAAGCGTGGTGTTGCCCGCACGCAGGAAACCACCGGTGGTTGCGAGTTTGGTTACGCCATAACCTTCATTCATAAGATTGCTGACAAGGCGGGAGGAATCCTCGTCCTGAACAATAGCTATAATAAGCTTCATTGTACCGACCTCCTTATGGTAATCGCGCATGGCAAAATGCGCATATAAATCCCCTATATTTATTATATGCGAAAGCCGCCGAAAAATCAATGATTGCGCCGCATTTATCCAAAATAAGTTGATTTTGCGCGCCTTATCGCGTAAGTCGCACGCGATTAATAGGCGTATAGCGCAGTATTCCCTCGCGCCGCGCGCTTTCAAAGAGCACTATTTCGCCCACATGCTGATTCGCATGCGCAGCGCCGTCGGGCAGAGGCACAATATCGCACTGCCGCGCGAGCGTTATGTGCGGGCGATATGCGCCTTCATCGCTGAACGCTATCTCACGCGCGCGCAGTTCGCGGCATAGTGAGCTTTGCAAATTCTGAAGCTCTTTACACGGCTTTACGCCCGCCCAGACTATCTGGCGATTGCCTTTTTTGAACGCGCCTATGCCGCCAATGCGTATGTCAAACGGGCCATGCCCCGCCGCCGCATCCATTGCCGCGCGTATACGGGGCAGCTCGTCCTCTTCATGCTGACCCAAGAACGCCAGCGTGACATGGTAATTGCTTTCAAGCGAAAATTTGCCGCGCATGTATGCGCTTAGTTCGTCCGCCTCGCGCTTAAGCAGCGCGCGCACATCCGGCGAAAGTGCGATACCTATAAACAGGCGCATATGCCCTCCTTACAAAAATGGCGCAGCCGCTTTAATACGACCGCGCCCGAATAATTTACTTACCGAAACCCATATCGAGCAGCCACTTTTGGCATAGACCGCCCCACTGCCCGGCCGCCGTGCCGCCCGCAAGACCCAGACCGTGCGGGCCCTGCGGGAATATGTGCAGCTCGAAGGGCACGCCGTTCTTTGCGCATGCCGCCGCCATGTTGAGCGAGTTTTCAACCGGCACAGCGCCGTCGGACGCCGTATGCCACATGAAGCAAGGCGGCGTATCGCGCGTCACTCGCAGGTCGGCGGACATGTTGCGCAGTGCGGTCCAGTTCTCCACATCCTTGCCCATTATGTTTAGGCGCGAGCCGTAGTGCGTGAATGTCGCCATGGATATGACGCCGTAGCAGGGCGCAAACGCGTCCGGGCGGGATGAATAGTGCTCAATCGGATCGGGATCGTCGGGCTTGCCCGTGTCGTACATAGTGCCCGCCATTGCGGTCAGGTGTCCGCCCGCCGAGAAGCCCAATACGGCTACCTTTTCATAGCCCAACGAGCGCGCGACCTTTACCGCGCGATTGACGTCCAGTATGGGCGCGGGCATTACGTAGGGCGATACGCGGTAGTCCAGCACGAACGCGGATATTCCCGCGGCGTTAAACATGCGCGCAATGGGCATGCCCTCATGCGTCGCCTTCATTATATACGCGCCGCCCGGGCAGACTATTACCGCGCCCTTTGAGCCCTCGACCGGTAGCCAGGTCATTGACGGCTGCTTTTGGTCGATGCTCTCGTCAAACATGGGCGCGCCCTGCTGCCAGAGCTGAACGGTCTTTAGCTTGATCGGCTCAAAGCTCTTTAGCTGATTTTCAATCGTGTTCCATATCGACTTAAAGTAGTACTGCGCGGCGCTGTCGTCATCGGCGGGGCGCACATCGTCCTCGTACAGATCGGCCTCGTTATACACCGGGTGGAAGCCGAACTCCATGTACAGGCGTATCGCGGCCAGGCGATGCGGCTGAGTGATGAGCATTGCGCGGGTATAGCCCATATCGCGCAGCTTATTAAGCGCGGCGGCTATGACGGGTCTGCCCAGCCCCGAGCCCTGCGCGGTGGGATGCGTGGACACCCAGTGCAGTGCGCCCGTATGCGCGCCGTATTGGGGATCAAACCACGCAGATGCGGTCGATGTAACCTGAGAGTACTGCTGACCCATCATAATGCGCTCGGGTGCATAGCACGCGTCGGAGCGCATTATCTTGTCAAAGTCGAATTTGTAGCCGTCCACGCCGAACGCGCCGTCGCTTATCCATTCCCAGACCTTTTCTTCGCCGGGCTTTAGCGAATGCACATCGCAGCCCTCGGGCAGCTGGTACTGGGGTATATTGTCCAGATTATCCCTAAGCATATATATGTCTGGCATTTATCTCCACCTCGCATTAAGTTTTCGGATGGTCAAATTATACCACATACGCGCACCACTGCGCAATTATTCTCACCGCGGCAGATACAAAACCTCTTGCCTAAATTTGAAATAAGGTTTATACTGTATTAGGTAGCAATCTGTTCAGAATGTGCTGATAAAGTTATTCAACACGAATGAAGGAGATGTTAAAAATGGTTACGATCGGTGCACAGTTGTATACGCTGCGTACATTCATGCAAAACGAGGCCGACATACGCCGCTCGCTTAAAAAAGTGGCTGAGATAGGCTATACGACCGTACAGGTTTCCGGCGTCGCTTCCATAGATCCGCATATACTGCGCGATATCTGCGACGAAAACGGCTTGAAGATTGTATTGACTCACAATCCCGAACAGCGCGTACTGTACGATACTGATGCACTTATTAAGGATCACGACATACTGGGCTGCGACTATATCGGCATAGGCTCCATGCCCGAGCGCTATCGCTCCACCGCGCCCGAGTGGGTCGACTATTTCGCAAAAGACTTTGAAACCGCCGCAAAAAAGATGCGCGACGCGGGTAAGCTGCTGATGTATCACAACCACGACTTCGAGTTCGAAAAGATGCCCGACGGTCGCATGTTTATCGATGTCCTGATGGATGGACTGCCGTCCGATCTGATGGGCTTCACGCTGGATACGTTCTGGCTGCAGGCCGCCGGTTGCGATGTAATCGATTGGCTGGAGCGCCTCAAGGATCGCATACCCTGCGTACACCTAAAGGACATGACCATAGGTTCTACCCCCAACGGTCGCGAGCGCCGCATGGCACCCGTCGGCGAGGGCAACATGAACTTCAAGGGCATCATGAAGAAGCTGGACGAGCTGGGCACGACTAAGTATGCCTTGGTCGAGCAGGACACCTGCTACGAGTCCCCGTTCACCTGCATGAAGAAGAGCTACGACAATCTGGTAAAGCTGGGTTATAAGTAAGAAATGACGGCGCATCGCGCCGCAGTGGGGAGGAAATCAAAATGGATAAGGTAAGACTTGGCATAATCGGCGTCGGCAACATGGGCAGTGGCCACATCAAGAACATCACCGCCGGCAAGTGCCCCGAAATCGTTGTGACCGCGTATGCCGATCGCAAGGAAGATCGTCGCGCATGGGCAAAGGAAGTTCTGCCCGACGCAACCGCTTTTGTTGAGGGCGAGGACCTGATCAAGAGCGATGCCTGCGACGCAATACTGATCGCTGTACCGCACTATCAGCATCCGGGTCTGGCAATGCTGGGCTTTGCGAACAATAAGCACGTTATGTGCGAAAAGCCCGCGGGCGTATACACCATGGAAGTACGCAAGATGAACGACGCTGCCGCTCTTGCGAAGGTAACCTTCGCGATGATGTTCAACCAGCGCACCAATTGCGTATACCGCAAGATGCATCAGATGGTGCACGGCGGCGAGCTGGGCGAGATCAAGCGTGTAAACTGGATCATCACCGACTGGTACCGCACTCAGTCCTACTATGATTCGGGCGCATGGCGCGCGACCTGGGGCGGAGAAGGCGGCGGCGTGCTGCTCAACCAGTGCCCGCACAACCTGGACCTGATGCAGTGGATATGCGGCATGCCCAATCGCGTGCAGGCCTTCTGCCATAACGGCAAGTGGCATGACATCGAGGTTGAGGACGATGTAACCGCGTACATGGAGTATGCCAACGGCGCGACCGGCGTGTTCATCACCACCACCGGCGATGCACCCGGCACCAACCGCTTCGAAGTTACCGGCACCAAGGGCAAGCTGGTTTGCGAAAACGACAAGCTGACCTTCTATAAGCTGGCAAGCGACCTAAGCGTATACACCAAGACCGAGCCGCAGGGCTTCAAGAAGCCCGACTGCGAAGTCATCGAGGTCGAGACCGACGGCTTCAATCCCCAGCATGTGGGCGTGCTCAACGCTTTCGCGGGTCACATACTCCGCGGCGAGCCGCTGGTTGCCGAGGGCTATGAGGGCATTAACGGCCTGACTCTGTCCAACGCGATGCACCTGTCCAGCTGGCTGGGTCATCCCGTGGATCTGCCGCTCGATGAGCAGCTGTTCCTGGACGAGCTGAACAAGCGCCGCGCCACCTCCCGCCTGAAGACCAACGACAAGGGCACCGTTGAGGCGCAGGGCTGATTTGGGCTTAGTTTGCTTAGTTTGAATATGAGCGTCGCCGATTTTTTTCGGCGGCGCTTTTGTTGTGTTGAGCTGTTAGCCGTTAGCGGTTAGCTGTTAGGTTTGAGTCAGTAGTGCGGGGGTACGGCGTAGGAATTAGGGAACAGGGACTAGGGAACAGGTTGAGTTAGTTTGCGGAGTTACGGTGAAATCTCAGCCGCTGTGGCGGCAGCTGCTCCGCCAGGCGAGCCATGGGGTAGGTTACGGTGAAGCTTTGTTGATAGTGCGATGTCGCTCATACAGTTGTCGCGCCGCCGATAACACATCTTCTCGCGCAACTCTAATATATGGTTGCGCGAGCCGGATGGC
>CAYTOU010000136.1:0-7261 GCA_964439295.1 uncultured Oscillospiraceae bacterium | reverse complement strand
ACGCCGTCCACGGTGTACGATGCAACCAGTTTGCCGTCTTGCGGCGCCACGGTTACGACGATCTCGCGCGGTGCGGTGTCATATGAGTAGCCGGGTTCGCCGTCATTGCGCTCTGCCAAGGAGTACTTGTACGTACCGGCTTCGGTGTAGGTAATCGCACCGAATGCAGCCGTATCCGCGCCTGTTATGGTAAGTTCGGCGCTGTCGGTTGTGCCTACGGGCATGGGCGCGTTATCGGCCGGAGTAAGCACGAATGTGAACGTCTTTTCTGCAGGGCGCGCGTTACCCGTCAGCTTCTTATGCACCTTGAATGTCTGCGTGGTCGGTTCGGGCGCATAGATATTGGTAAAGACTATCTCATCCGCTGTCGAATCGCCCTTGGCTATGCTCCACTCTACGCTCAGTTGACCGTCTTTATCGGTTACCGAGGCGGTCGCGGTGTATACCGTGGAGTCGTAGGTATAGCGGCTGTTGTCGCCCGCGACTTCGGTAACATTATACTTATACTCGCCCACGGACGTAAACTGCATGCTGCCGAATGTGCCGCTGGCTGCGCCGGTCACGGTTACGGTTTCGCCGCCGGACGCGGGCATGGGCGCGTTTTCGGTTACGGCTACCAGCTTGAAGGTAAATGTCGTAGCATCATCGTCGGGCACAGGTCCTTCAATAGCCTTGCTCGCCTTAAGCGATGAAGTGGCGGGCTTAGGCGTATTGGTGAATACCGCGCTTGCGATGGTGGTCGAGCTTACCGTGCCGGAGGCATTTTCGGGAGATACGGTCGTGGTATAGCCGTTTTCATCCTCTTTAGCCGTCCACTTGCAATTTACGGGCAAGCCTATCATGCGCAGCGTTTCGCCCGACTTGAGTGTGAAATGCACATTGCCATCGCTATCCGGGGTTAGCGTTTGGGTCGTGTAGGTGTCGGCATCGGTCGTGAAGCGGCGCGCGGTTACGGCATCGGTAAGCGCCTTGCCGTCCGCATCGGTGAGAGTCACGGTAAATCCGAATTCGCTCTGCGTGTCGCTGCCGGTTACTACCTTCTTCACATCCAATATGCCCAGGCGGGTGTTGGTGAACTCGACGGTTTTGGCATTACTATAGTATACCGTATATGATACCACGCCGCCATTTGCCTCGGTGTAGCCCTCGGGTATGTTTTCGACGACCTTATACGTATACTGATTGCCGTCTTCGTCATAACTCAGCAGGTTGTCAAACACACGATAATATGTGTAGGACGAACTCGTCTGATTTATGGTTACCTCGGCGGAGCGGTAGTATTCGCCATTGCGGTACAGGTCGAACTTGACCTTCTCGGGGCGCAGTGTATAATCGCTGTCTTCAGCCCACTTCTTCTGTATATTAATATACGTTGTGGAGCGCTTATTGAGCAGCGTCCATGTGCCGCTTTCATCATCCGTGCCCTCGCGCCACACCATGTCAACCTTGGTTGAAGACGACGAAGGATTGACCGGGTCGCTTACCGTGCCCGCAAAGCTGGCGTCGACATCGATTATCCAATACTCATTGGACAGTGTAAATCCGGTCGGCACGGAGGATTCTTTAATCGCATATGCGCCGGTATCCAGATCGCTGAATGTCACGCTACCGTCAGTCTTACTGGTTACGGTTTGCACAAGCTCGCTAAAGCAAGAGTTCGATGTGCCGGGCTTACTGCTCTTGTGCGTATGATCCGCATCGGTGTTCGTGCACCTATACAGATTGAATTGCACTCGCGGCAGAGCCACGTGCGTGCCGTCTTCGCGCTCATACTCCTTAATGAAGGTAAACGTCTGAAGGTCGCGCAGCTTTATACGCACGCGTCCGGATATATTGAACGAGGTAGAACCTTCGGCGGCGGACTTGGACTTAAAGGTGCTGTTGTACGCCGGACGGTTATACGCGTATTCGGACGGCTGCAGCTCGTTGGGCGCGCGCATCGTGATTTCGACCTCGGCAACAGAATCTTCCGGGAATACGAAGTCGTTGCCATCGGTGCCTTTGCGCAGGTCGATTGCGATTGCGGTTACCGTTGACATATCTTCGGGCGGCGTAGTCGACCATGCGGAGGGATTATTCTCCAGCAGCATGCCGTCCGGATCGTTATACGACAGGTCGGCGGTCGAATAGTACACAACAGCATTGACGCCCATCGCGCTGACCGAGCGGGTGTTGACGCTGACCAGAGTGCCCTGCCAACCTTCGTCTTCGCCGGTGGCGCCGCTGGTATTGGCGGCGTTTTCCAGTATGTCGTAAAACACGACATTGGATGTTTCGCCGTTCTTCTGTGCCCTCAGGCGCAGCTTATACGAATACGTATGACCCAGAGTCGCGATATCTTCCTTCTGATATATGCCGCTGTTGCCCTTTACCAACTTGGTCAGGCCGTTCTCTATGGTATATATCATGGAAGGCGTGAAGTCGGCATATGCGTAGAGCGTATTGGTTTCATCGCTCACATCGCCATCGCCGTTCACATCATACAGCGCGCGATTGCCGTCCTCATCCAATACGAATATATTGGTGTCGGAGTACTTGCCATAGCCGCGCTCGGTATAGGCATCCGCGATTGCGTTGCCGTCACCGCGCTGAGCGGCTGCAATGTTATATAGCTTTGTGCCGCTCACTACATCGCTGTAGCTGGCGCGCATATAGAATTGAACCGAAAATCCGGTATACCATCGGTTACCATTATTCTGCCCGTTCTTACCGTCCTCCTTTAGGCTCTTTACGTTGAAAATAACCATCTGACGTCCGGTACCTTTGTAATCGTCTATGGTCTTAACGCTTACAAGTGCCGCATTTTTGTCAGGGTACCACAAAGAGTAAGTTCTGTCACCTTTACTGTCAGTGCTGTTGTTCAATGCAAGAGTTGAGCCGTATACTGTAACGTCCTTATCGGATGCATACACAAACCCCGCAGGCAACAGGTCGTATATCACGGCGGTGTTTTGACACTTGGCGGCGTACACTTCATCCGGCAGAGAAGTCGAACCTATGATTTCCTGTTCGCATATGGTGACCTTTGCGGTTGCCAGCTCATTTGTCGGATCGTACACTAATGCGTCGACGCCTTTTTCCATATTTGAACTTTCGGTGGCCGGCTTCAATGTAACACTGTTATTTCTGCGGTGCAGGTATGAGCCGAACTGCTGCTTATCCTCATCATCCAGGCCAACTTGATTGGAAAACGAGTTGGAAGATGAAGTATACGGATTGAGCCACTGCTTGTTGCCCGAATCGTCCTGAGAGTACAGATTGAATGCCGCCACGTTCTGTAATGTTACAGAGGTAAGGCTGTCGTTATCAATCCACTGAGCGACAACCGGAGAATCGCCCTTTATGAGCATACCCATGCGCATTTGAATATACGCCTTGCCGCTCATATCATCGGGTGTAGTGATTTTAATCGCGGTATAGCCTTTGCCGTCAAGGTCGGGAATATAGAAAGTCTCATTGACCTTGGTCATGGTATAGCGCTGAATCTCTTCCCACTCACCCGCGCTGCCTTTTCGGCCCCATACGATAAACTCACCCGCGGGGATCGCGCCGTCAATCGTCTGACCGTTTGTGCGGTCTACGTCGCTTAGCTGCACGGTGAAATACGAAAGACTATTTTCGTAGAAGTTAGCAAGTTCGTAGTCGTCTTCCGACAGGCGCACATAGTCGGTTGACTTGCCGTCAATGAGCGCGCTCATGTATGCCGCATCGTCGATGAGCTCCATCGAATAACCGTTTGTGAGCTCATAGCCGTTTACGGTCATTTGTATAAAGAATGTCGCCCTGACCGAACCGCCGTACTTGAGTGACGTCAATTCGCCGCCGTTTAGACTCCAAAAGTACTTATTGGTATCATACACCGAGCCGGTATAATGGAATTCATAGTCCACCCAATGCGCGGATGCCTCTTGAGTCGCTTCGGCGGTATCGTTAAAGTCGTTTTCGCCCTTATCGCCTTCGTGCTCATCGGAGCCAATGACCTTATACGTCACGGTGTTTGAATAGTCGGCTTCATACGTGGTCTGACCCGGATTGAGCGGATCTTCATGCGCTATGCGCGGATAACGCACGGCGACGTAGTAATAAAGCGAATTGTATGACGAAGTTATTTGCGGTGAAAAGCTCCATACATAGCTTTCGCTCTCCTCATCATACGTGAATTCCTCTTTATAGCTTCCGGAGCGATAAACCGCACAGACCTCGCCGCCGTTATCGGGCTTATCGTACACGTACATCGTGTCCTTCTGGTTTTCGGTCCAATTTACTTGCAGCTCATAGCAAACATAGTTGTACTGTGACGGATCATAGTCATCCGGCTGGGCGCCCAGTATGTTGGTGGGCCAATAGTACATCAGCTGAACCATCTTCTTAGATGTAGAGCGCAGATCAACGCCGGTGTCCAATCTATATGTGATGGGGCCGCTTACCTGGGTTTCGGTTTCTATCTGACCCACATACTTACCGGTCGCGGTTGCGGTCAGGCTGCCCACGCTGCAGTCGCGCACGTAGATCGGGTTTATCGCGTACTCGACCGTTATCGTGCAGTTGTCCGAGGCGCTAAGTTCCTTATAGTTATAGAACACCACCTCGTCATCCGACATGTCCTTTGTTCCCTTATCGTCTATGCGATAAGTGAAGCTGTAGTTGCTGCTGGGATTGCTCTCGGGTCCCAGTGAGAAGCGATTGACAACAGTGCCGGATTCGTAGCTCTTATTGTGTGTATCAAACAGCTCGTAGGGTATGCGCACCTCCAGCGCGCCGATATCGTAGTTCTTCTGCACGCTTATGGAAAGCTGATACTGTTCATAAAGAACGCTGCGGGAAGTAGTAACCTTACTTATATTGTACTTTTCGGCGGGAACGGATTCGTTCCACTTGAGGTCAATGGTATAGTTCCAGTTGTCGTTATAGCTCTTATGTACCGCAAATTCGGTATGCGTTACATCGCCATCATCGCCCGTGGTATATACGGGTTCGTCAATGGTGGTCGCGTATACCGAGTTGGTTTCCTTGGTAGTCACGCGATACTTGACCGCATTGCCCTGCGCATCGACCGCGGGGAGCTTTTGCCATTCGTATGTCCATTCATTCTGGTTATCGCCGGGCGCAACCGTGTATACCGCGGTGCCCCAGAACGTTTGCCAGGTCGCGCCGTCATCGGTGGTGTACTCCAATTGCAGATCGACACCGGACGGGCGATTTTTGAGCTCGGCATCGGTACCTATGCTGTCGCCTTCCCAGTATACGGTCGCCTTTGCGCTCTGGGATAGCAGCGTGAACTTAGGCGTTTTATTTAGCCAAATTATGCACGTCGCGGGTTTGGACGCATCGGTATTATAGCCGCCATCCTCGGTAAACGTCGGTTCTTCGGTGATTTCAACAGTGTAATACGCGGGCAGATTGTCTATCTGTATATCGTACTTGATATAATTGCCATCGGCATCCTTTTGCGGCAGAGAGAAGAGTTCTGACGGAGTGTTGCCCAGTTTGCCTGTCGAATCGACTGTCTGAGTGCCCGTCCTGTCGCTCTCCTCACCGTTTTGCAGAAGAGTCAGTGAAAGCGAGGTCGGGCGTACACCGGACTCATTATCCCCATCATCCCACTCGGCATTGGTCAGTCGTGCGCAATATATACCATAGAGTTTTGTATTGATGGTAATTTTGCGAGTTGTGTATGATGTGGATTCGGTAACGGTCTGAGTATACTGCTTGCCTATATCGCCGTTTTCCACATTGGGCGTATAGTCGATGGATAGCGTGCCGTATTCTATCCTATTGCCGTCCGCATCCACATTGGGCAGATACCACGTATAATTCATGGACGGGTATCTCCCGTCGGTGCCGCGTTCAAACGTCACGGTGGCATCATCGCGGTCTATCGGTTCGCCATCCTCGGTCAGAGTCATCGTGATCTTGTCGGGTACGGTTATTCCGGCTGCGATCGCTCTCTCCCAATCTTCATTGGAATTAGACCCATACTTGCTGCTCAAATAGCTGATCATTGTATATTCGACTTGAATGATCTGCGCGTTAAGCGACGCCGAAGATGTCAAGCGGTATGAAGCCTGCAAATCGCCGGCCTTGTATGTCGAGTGTGTACCCGTGCCGTCGGGAAGCGAATATGCGGGATGCAAGCCTGCAATAGATGCTTTATAAGATGTTCCGATAAGCTTTTCCGCTGTGCCATCCGCCTTAATGTAGTACGTGGGAACATCTTCAAAGTAGGCCGTCCATCTGTTACCATCCACTTCAACCGATGAAGCGGTGATGTTCATGTCCGTATATTTATTGGTAAGCGTTATATCCTCGGCGTTTGCGTCGGCGCGCAAACCGTTTTGGTCGCTGTTATCGCTCCAATTGAACCATACAGTGGTATCATACGTAGAACGCAGCTCAGCGGTAACGGTGAGTATGCCGTCCTGATAGCTATAGCCGGTCACATTGTAAACCGGATATATATCATCACTGACATAATCCAGCTCATATGTATATGCATTGCCGTCGGCGTCTTTAAGCGCCGCCGTGGTTAAAGTCGACCACTCATCGTCCTTATTTGACCGGTAATAAGTGGACTTCGTTTCACCGGTCTTTTTGACGAGCACGCGGACGCTGCTCGGGCGCAGCTCGGGGTGATCTTCATCACCCACCCAGTTGATCGCGATAGTCAAGTACTCGGGTTCTTCCGTACCGTCATTCGCTACCGCCAGAAAGGGTGTGAAGTGCTCGGTCTCAAACGAGCACTCGCCCTCATCGGTATCGGTAGTAAGCTCCTGCACATCGTCCATGCGGTATACGGATACGTCTTGCGCCGTATCCACGGGCATGGTTATCCTGACGCTGCCGACGGGCTGAAGCTCTTCGCCGCTGACAGTGTCATAGAGGGATACATCCCACGCCGCCAATGCGGCATCGGGCTCTATGCCCAGCTGCTGACAGTACGCATTGAGAGTCTCTTCGTCTATAGGCGTAACGATAAGACCTACCTGTTCGGCAGTAATGCCCTCGGGCAGGTTGGCATCGGTAAACGCCACGCGCACGCCGCTCACTTCGTCGGTCAGCACGTACTCGGGCTGAGGCGGCATGGTGGTCTCTTCGGGTGCGGCGGACGCGTCCGGCATTGCGGTTTGGTCGGGCTCGGTAGTCTCTTCGGGAGCCACAGACTCTTCGGGAGTGGCTGTTACTTCGGGCTCTGTGGTTTCTGCCGCAGCGGCTGTTTCGGTCGGCGCGACTGTTGCTTCGGATTCTGTGGTCTCTGCCGCTT
>CAYTOU010000135.1:0-7311 GCA_964439295.1 uncultured Oscillospiraceae bacterium | reverse complement strand
ATTAGTCCTGAAAAGCACCTTGCACACTAACTCAAGGCTAACAGCTAACGGCTAACCGCTAACAGCTACCCCCGTTTCCTCGTCCATAAACTCATCCCCACACTCAACCTTGCGAGCGACGTGGAATATGGGCTTCTCACGCTTGGTGACTACGCGGGTTTTAAGACCTTGCGGGGTGCATAGCTCTAGGGTTATGCGGCCGTTCTGGATTTGCGGGTGGCGTAAGACGCGTGAGGCGCAATGCGCGCACTCCGCGCGGGTAAACGCCATGTAGCAGTACTTCTCATCCTCGTATGGCGCAGAGCCGCCCTTTAGATACTTGTGTAGCTTATTGCGCTGTACTCGGCACGTCACGTGACACCAGTCCGAATCCGGCATGGGACATGCGCCTTCACATGGGCAGGGCGCAGCTATGTGCCCGCCTAAAGAAAGCACGCGCTGCCGTATGCCGCGCATTATGCGAAAGCCTTCCGGCGTGCCCGGCTCGAGTATGAGTAGCATGCCGCTCGTCATCGACCATAGCTTGTCGATGAGCGCAAGACGCGTGCCCTCGTCCATCTCGTTGGTCATGTACGATGATATGACTAAGTCGTACTTATGCGCGGCGTCAATGGCGGTTATGTCCGCCTTGAACCAGTCGACATCAATGCCGTCGAATAAAGAAGCGCCTTTCATAAGCCGCTGCCCCAATGTAAGCATGGCATCCTCTCGCTCAACGCAGTCTATGCGCTTGAGCGTGGGCAATGCTTCGGCGGCGGCCCAGCTTGCCGCGCCTGTGCCCGCGCCCGCGTCAAGCAGCGTGGCGTAACCCGACTCTTCAATGCCCGCGTGCAGTAGGGCAGAGTATATCGCGGTGTATGTCGCCGGCATGCGCGCGCCCGCGTACGCAAACGCATCGATTTCGCCTGTGAGCAAGCTGTGCCCGTCGCGCACATCCTCGCGGTAGCGTTGCGATAGCGATTTCGCGGCCGCGGCCAGGGCACTCGTGGGCATCTCAAGCGCGATCTCGTTTATCGCTGCCTGCAACTCGTATGGCATTTCCATAAGTGTACCTCCGTATTGTTACCGCGCGGTCTGTACGTCTATGTACTGTAAAATGAGATTGTGCGCGCGCTTGAGCTCCGCTTCGTCCACAGTCACGCCTTCCAGCGCCGCAAACTTTAGGTGCGAAAAGCCGCGCAAAACGTCAAGCGTGCGCGCGCTTAACGCCGCACCGCCGCGCGCGCAGTGCGCGCAACATACCCCGCCGCCCGCCATATCGAGCCGCATGGGCTCTTTGACCGGCTCGCCGCATACTATGCAGCGGTGCAGTTCGGGCGCAAAGCCGCCCACGCGCGTAAAGTGCATGTAGAACGTCATCGCTATGCGTTGCGCATCCTGCTTGGAATAGTTGAGATAGGTGAGGGCGCGCAGTAGTAGCGCGAATAGCATCTTCTGCTCGGCTTCCGGTGTCGCGACTGCCTCAACCATGCTTAGCCAGCGCGCACCTTCGACGAGTCGGTCGTAATCGCACCTCAGATCGTAAAACGCGTCCTTTATAGTGCAGCCGCGCAATGTGTACTTGTCCTGCTTTTGATATAGCATGTATTCGCCCGCGCAGAATACCTCGGACGCGTTGGTCAGCCGCGCGCCACGCTTGCGGCAGCCGCGCGCACTGACCGATAGCTTGCCCAGTGTGGGCGAAAGCAGCGTCAGCATGCGGTCGCTTTCGCCAAAGTCCACCTTGCGCAGGACAATGGCGTCGGTTTTTATTTCGCCCAATTAGGCACCTCCTCACATAATAAAACGCCGCGCACCGCACGCCCAAAAGGCTACGCGGCTGCGGCGCTGTATTTGCGGTTATTGCTCTTCTGTCGAATCGTATCCCAGCGTGCGCAGATCGCCCATCTTGTTGCGCCAGTCCTCGCGCACCTTGACCCAGAGCTGCAGCATTATTTTGCTGCCCAATAGCTTTTCCATGTCAATGCGCGCCTCGGTGCCTATCTTTTTGAGCATTGCGCCCTGCTTACCTATTATGATCGACTTATGCGATTGCTTTTCGCAATATATGTTGGCGTGTATTTCGCATAGATTCTTGCCCACCTGCTTCATCGATAGCATCTCTATGCCCACGCCGTGCGGTATTTCCTCGCGCAGATTGAGCAGCGCCTTTTCGCGTATTATCTCGGCGGCAATGAAGCGCTCGGGCTGGTCGGTGTACATGTCGTCGGGGAAGTACTTGGGACCCTCGGGCAGTGCGCCCTTGAGAAGGCCAAGCAGCGCGCTCATGCCCTCGCCGGTCTTTGCCGATATCGGCACGACTTCGTCAAAGCCCAACTCGCATACCTGCGCAATGTCGCTCAGTAGCTTTTCGCGGCTCAATAGGTCAATCTTGTTTATCGCAAGAATTTTGTACCCCTTGTGCTGACCCCACTCGCGCAGTAGCGCCAGATCGGTGGGTCCTACATACTGACCGTCCACCACGCATAGCAGCGCGTCGGTGCCAATCATGGCCTGCTCGGCGGTCTTCATCATGTATTCGCCCAGACGCGTGCGCGGGCGGTGTATGCCAGGCGTGTCCACGAATACCAATTGCCAGTCGGGCTGCGTGACCACGCCCATTATGCGGTTACGCGTGGTCTGCGGGCGGTCGGATACTATCGCGACCTTTTCGCCCACCAGTGCGTTCATTATGCTGCTCTTGCCGACGTTGGGGCGACCCATTATCGCCACGAATCCCGAGTGAAATACCTTAGCATCTGCCATAAAACAAAATCCTTTCAAATAGAGATAGTCAATGCCCGGCTCTTGAGGCAAAGCATGTAAAGAGCCTTATGACGCAACCGCGCCATTAGAGATCATCAATGCCCGAAGCGGCGGAAAATGCCGCTTAGACAAACGATTGCTTTGATAGGAGAGTTAGGAGTTAGGCTTTAGGAGCTGAATCAGTGCGAGTGGGGCGCATTTATGCGCGGTAACTTTCGCGCTTGATCAAATCTCCACTCGTTTACACTCCACTCTCGAGTTCAAATCCGTGCGGCAGTAGATCGCGCAGAATCGCGCTGTCCCTTTTTCCGCTGCCGTCCTCTACAACCACGACCATGTCGGGTGAAAATTCATTGAGCACCTGACGGCATGCGCCGCACGGCCAGGGCATTGCGCCGTTTGACACGATTGCAATGCGGCTGAAGTGTCGCGCGCCCTGCGTTATCGCGGTGGTAAGCGCGTTGCGCTCGGCACATATGGTCAAGCCGTAAGACGCGTTTTCCACATTGCAGCCGCTGAACGCGCGCCCGTCGCAGGACAGTATGCACGCGCCCACGCCGTAATGCGAATAGGGGATATAGGCGTTTTTGAGCGCCTCGCGCGCCATGACGATAAGTTCATTGTCGGTATATGCCATTGCCATACCTCCTAAATCAATCGCGCTTCAGGTCGACAAGCGCCATTGCCGCTTCTTCGCGCTCACGCATGACTTTCTTGTCGCTTTCCACCATGTGATCATAGCCCATCAAGTGGAACAGCGAGTGCGCGGTCAGGTATCCAACCTCGCGCCGCACGCTGTGCCCGTATTCGGCGGCCTGTGCGCGCGCATGCTCGAGCGAAATCACTATGTCGCCCAAGTACATGCCGCCCGCGTCCGGGTCGTATTCGCGCCTAAGCAGCGGCAGATTGTCGCGCGCCGTGCCGTGGGGGTAACTGACGCTGGGGAAACTCAACACATCGGTCGCCCTGTCCACATCGCGCTGCTCAAGGTTTATTTCGTGTATCTCGTCGTCGTCGGTTATCAGCATGTTGGCGGCGCAGCCGTCGGGAAGCCCTTCGACCTGTAAGCATGCCGCCATAACGCGCTCAAGCAGCGCGCGCAGTTCATCCGAAACCTCGCCGACATTGCTGTCTATATTGAGCCTCACTTTATCGCCTCCCCGATGTCCTCGCCCGACGATGATGCGGGCGGCGCGCCTTCTATGGGTCCCGCCGAGGGCGCGGGTATGTCAACCGGACCGCGGTTGGGTATGTCTATCTTGGGGTAGGCTATGCGCTGATGGAATACGCCGGAGAGCACCTGCTCAAATACGCGGCATACGGTGTCCAGCTGGCGGAATGTCAATGTGCATTCGTCAAGCTGCCTGTCGTCGGTCTTGCCCTTGACAAGCGAGCGAATCAGCGCGTCCACGCGTTCGGGCGTGGGGTTGGGCAGCGAGCGCGCCGCCGCCTCGACCGTGTCGGCCAGCATGACTATCGCGGCCTCGCGCGTCTGCGGCTTGGGTCCGTCATAGCGGAAGTCGGCTATATCGACCGGCTCTTCGGGCGATGCCTGCATGGCCTTATTATAGAAGTATATGACCGGCGTGTCGCCGTGATGCTGACCGATTATGTCCAGCACCTGCTGCGGCATGCGGTACTTTTGCGCCATCAGCACGCCGTCGCGCGGGTGCGCGGTCAGTATGGCGGTGCTTATGCGCGGGTCGGTGCGGTCGTGCGGGTTGTCGCCCATCTGGTTTTCCTTAAAGTACAGCGGGCGCTTGAGCTTGCCCACATCGTGATAGTACGCGCCTACGCGCGCCAATAGGCCGTTCGCGCCGATTGCGTCCGCCGCCGCCTCGGCAAGGTTGGCGACGATTATCGAGTGATGATATGTGCCCGGCGCTTCCAGAAGCAGCCTGCGCAAAAGCGGCTGCTGCGGATTGCTCAGCTCCATAAGCTTTGACGGGGTCATAAGCTTAAACACGGCCTCAAGCACCGGCTGCAGTCCCAGGCACAGTATCGCGGTCAGTACGCCGCCGCCCAGTGCCCATGTGGCGCGGCTGGTAACGCCGGTCACATCGGTGTTGTTTATGAAGCCCATCGCCAGCATGGAGAGCATTGCCGCCACGCCCGATATGAGTCCCGCGGCGATTATGCCCAGCCTGTTGGGGCGCTTGCGCGCCATGTATACGCATAGCGATCCGCTTACGAATGCGGACACCATTACGTTTATCATCATGTAGCTGCTCAAATCCTCCTGAGTACCGGCGGATATGAGTCCCAATAGCACCGACATGACCGTGTTGACAGTCATTGCAAGGCGCGGCTTGAGCAGTAGCGTCATCATGAGCGCGCATAGCGCGACCGGCATCATGTATACGTTTATCTCGCGCGTAATGAGGCATACGGTCATCGATATCACGATGATTATGCACATGAGCAGAAGGCTCTTGAAGTCGCGCAGCATCGCACTTTCAAAGCAGCTTATGTATAGTACGATTACGCATAGCATTACCGCAATCAGTATTGTAATGCCCAGGTACATCATCATGTCTATGGAGTCGTCGGCCAGCAGACCCAGACTCTGCAGCATGCTCAGCTGCGACACGGTCACGGCTTCGCCCGCGACGACTATGTTCTGACCTTTTTTGAATACAACCGGCTCCACCGCATCGCGCGCGGCCTGGCGGTTGGCTTCTGTCGTGGTCTCGTCGATTATCTGGCTGGGGTCGAGGTAGGGCTCGGCGGCCTTGCGCGCAATCGATGCCTCGGTCGCGTCAAAGTCGTACATGCGCGTCAGCGTGTCCTCAAGCGAATTGAGTGTTGCGACCTCGCTGCCCTGCTGTATGCCGGTTGAGTACGACACGCGCAGTACGCGCTCGGTGTTGGACTTGAGCAGTGCCAGCCTCTCCGCGTCCATGAGCATAAGCGCGCGCAATTGAGTGTCGCTCAGTTCGACCGGGCTTAGCGTGCGCTTGGCTTCGCTCACCAGCTTTTCATCGCTCAACGTTTCGGTTATCTGCTCATCGGTGGGCGTATTGCCTTCGCCTAAAGACGTCGTCAGCTGCGCAATCGCGTTTTCGCCCATCTGCCGCACGCTTTCCATGCTGTTAAAGGCGTTGCCTATGTTCTCTATCGAGCGCGTTGCCGCCTCGCTGTCGTTGGTGTAGCTGACGGTGGCGTTCTGCTCGGCGGTGCGAATCAGCTTGTTCGTGGTGATCTCGTCCACAACGTCCTTTGTGGCGGTTATCGTGCGTGGCGCTATGTCGCCCGCGCTTAAGCTCAGCCTTTCGGGCGTGACGGCGATTATCATTATGATCATCATCGCGCATAGCGTGCCCGCCATCAGTATCATAAGCCGCATGAAGTCGCGCTTGGGCAGCTTTTCGCGTTTGGCGAACAGCGGCGCGGCGCTTTGACCGGCTTTTACCTTGCGTGCCATATTGGATTACCTCCGCTTGTCATACTTTTCGTAGGCCTTGACAATGGCCTGGACAAGCTCGTGACGTACTACGTCGCGATGTGTCAGATAGGATATGCCTATGCCCTCGACCGACTTGAGCACCTCGAGCGCCTCCACAAGTCCGCTCTTGCGCCCGGAGGGCAGGTCAATCTGAGTTATGTCGCCGGTGATTATTACGCGCGAGCCCATGCCCATGCGCGTTAGGAACATCTTCATCTGCTCACCGGTCGTGTTTTGCGCTTCATCCAGTATTATGAAGGCATCGTTGAGCGTGCGTCCGCGCATGTACGCCAGCGGCGCGACCTCAATTACGCCGCGCTCGACAAGGCGCGCGTATGCCTCAACGCCCATCATGTCGTGCAGCGCATCGTATAGCGGGCGCAGGTACGGGTCGACCTTCTGCGCCAGATCGCCGGGCAGAAAGCCCAGCTTCTCGCCGGCCTCGACCGCGGGGCGGGTCAGTATTATGCGCTCGACTTCTTTATTCTTGAGCGCGACATACGCCATCGCAATCGCCAGGTACGTTTTGCCCGTGCCGGCAGGACCCACCGCGAATGTCATTAAGTTGTCCTTGACCGACTGTATGTACTGGCGCTGACCCAATGTCTTGCACTTGACCTGCTTGCCGCGGTACGTTATGGCAATTACGTCCTGCATAATTTCCTCAATGCGGTCGATGTTGCCCTCGCGTGCCAACGATATGGCGTAGCGTATGCGGCTGCGGTCTATGGGCTCGCCGCGCTTGAGCATGCCCAGCAGCTTTTGCACCACGCTTACCGCGGTATTTACCGCCTCTTCGTCACCGTCGACGGTCAACTCGGTGCCGCGCGCGAATATGTTCACGCCCAGCTCCTGCTTGAGTATGTCGACGTTTTCGTCAAGATTGCCGAACAGCGAAACAAACTGTTCCATGGATTCGATCTCGATCTGCCTTTGGCATTCGGACACTTGCTTAATTGCCCCCTCAAATGGCGCGCCGCCGCCTGCTAAAGCGGATGCGCCGCATTTTAAACTTCTATACAATGTAATGACGCCATGTCATCACACTATATGATACTATAATCCGATTTTTAGGTCAATGATAAACGCGTTACAGCGGCATTTCTTTTGTAGCCTATTGG
>CAYTOU010000134.1:0-7313 GCA_964439295.1 uncultured Oscillospiraceae bacterium | reverse complement strand
TCCCTGTTCCCTAATCCCTACGCCGTAACCCCGCACACTAACTCAAGCTAATCACTGACCACTGTCCACTGATCACTCACCCCCCGCCCGCACACTAACTCAAGCTAACGGCTAACCGCTAACAGCTAACAGCTCTCCCCACTAAAAAAAGCGCCGCCGGAAAACCGACGACGCTTATTGCTATTCAAACATTACTTATGGTTCGTACCGTACAGCGGGCCGAAGTTGGCGCATGCGCGGTAGTCGGCGCCTTCCTTATCCATACCGAACGCGTTCCACGCGGCGGGACGGAATATCTTATCCATGGGCACGTTATGCATGGATACGGGGATGCGCAGCATGGAGCACATGGTAATGAGGTCTGCGCCGATATGGCCATAGCTTATCGCGCCATGGTTTGCGCCCCAGTTATTCATTACGTCATATGCGCTCTTGAAGGGGCTGCCTTCCTTGCCGTCGCAGCGAGGCGTGAACCAGGTGCAGGGCCAGGTGGGATTGGTGCGCTCCATAAGAGTGGAGGACACTTCGTCGGGCAGATGCACTGTCCAGCCTTCGGCTATCTGCAGCGTGGGTCCCAAGCCCTTAATCAGATTCAGGCGAATCATGGTTACGGGCATTTCGGCACGGGTGGTGAAGGACGAAGAATATCCGCCGCCGCGGAAGTTATCAAAGCCTGCCTCGCACCATACGGTGGCGTCGGTCATCTTCTTGATATCCTCTTCGGTTACATCCCACCACTGCTTCATTACGTGCTCGCCGTTTTCGTCGGTGCACTCGCCGCATGCGTCCAGGCACGCCGCGCCGGAATTCAGCAGGTGGATTATGCCGCCGTTGTCCTTGGCATGGCCGGTGAACTCATAGCCGGTTACGCGCTTGGTTGCCTCGGGCGACCAGAAGGTACGCACATCGGCGAATATCTGCGCGCGGTTGGTAAGCAGCTTGCAGAACAGCATGCCTATGCCATTGAGCACATCGTTTTCGGTAGCGAAGGTGATGGGCTCCTTCTTGCCGGTATAGTCGAACGAAGAGTTGAGCACTGCCTCGGGGTAGTCGCAGTTGGGCCAATGGTCGGTCCACTGACGCTGACCCTGGAAGCCGGCGGCTATGGCGTTATGACCACGCTTTTCCTCGCCGAACTTATCGGGCAGCTTATCATTGCCCTGTATGAGGTCCTTGATTATGCAGTACATCTTGATCGTGAATTCCCACTGCTTATCCTTCTGCTCGCGGTTGAACTTCACGAAGTCGGGGTTATCGTCGCGGCCTTCCTTGCAATGTTCCTTGGTCCATGCAAGAGCCTTCTCGTAATCTTCCTGATTATAGATGCCCTCTTCCATGCGGCGCAGTATCTCGACCTCGTCGACGGACTCTACGCGCAGTCCGAGGTAATCCTCCATGAACGCCTGATCCATAATGGAGCCGCCGATGCCCATGGTAACCGAACCTATCTGCAGGTAGCTCTTGCCGCGCATGGTGGCAACAGCGATTGCGGCGCGACCGAAGCGGAGCAGCTTTTCCTTTACGTCGTCGGGTATATCGGTCACCTGATCGCGATCCTGAACCTCATGACCGTAAATGCCGAACGCGGGCAGACCCTTCTGAGCATGGGTAGCCAGCACGCTTGCCAGGTAGACCGCGCCGGGACGCTCGGTGCCGTTGAAGCCCCATACGCCCTTTATCGTGTCGCGATCCATGTCCATGGTCTCCGAGCCGTAGCACCAGCACGGGGTCACGGTGAGCGTGACGGCGACGTTTTCGCGGCGGAACTTTTCGGCGCAGGCAGCGGACTCGGGCACGCGGCCTATGGTAGTGTCGGAAATAACCACCTCAACCGGCTTACCGTCGGAATAGCGCAGGTTTTCGGTGAACAGCTTTGCCGCAGCCTTAGCCATGCCCATGGTCTGCTCTTCCAGACTCTGGCGCAGCTGAAGCGGGCCCTCGCGACCGTCTATGACGGGGCGAATGCCTATCTTGGGATGAGTATTATAGCTTGCCATAAATGCCTCCTGATTCCGCCCTATTTGCGGGCGCAATTATTATACCAATCAAATGAGGTACAGTAACCCTCGCATTACATTATACCACATATTAACGCACAGTGCATTTAATTCATTTGTGGTTTTCTTTTGGAAATTTGCGGAATTGATGAGTTTGGCGCACGTAAAACGCGCCGCGGCTTAAATTAAAGGCTGCGGCGCGCATTGCAATTTTAAAATTATTCGACCGAGAACAGATAGTAGTACAGCGGCTGACCGCCCGGATGAACCTCGACATCGCAGTCGGGGAACATTTCGCCCAGCTTGCCCGCGAGCGCCTGTGCGGCTTCTTCGGTCGTATCCGCACCGTAGAACACGGTTATAAGCTCGCTCTCGTCATCGACCATGCCGCGCAGCAGATCCTGCGATACGGCGCTAATGTCACTGCCGATGGACACTATCTTGCCGTCGTTAAGTCCCATTATATCGCCCTGATGTATTTCGGCGCCGTCCAGCGTGGTATCGCGCACGGCGAATGTGACCTGACCGGTCTTTACGTGGCGCGCCGCTTCCTTCATGCTCTCGAAATTGTCCGCCGGAGAGAAGTCGGGCATGAATGCCACCGCCGCCGATATGCCCTGCGGCACAGAGCGCGTAGGCACTACCATGACGTTTTTGTCGGTGATTATCTGAGCCGCCTGATCGGCAGCCAGTATGACATTCGAGTTATTGGGCAGCACGAACACGTTTTTGGCGGGGGTCTTTTCGACCGCCTGCATAATATCGTCTATGGACGGGTTCATGGTCTGACCGCCGTCGACGATTACGTCAACGCCCAGATCCTTAAATATCGTTGCCAATCCATCGCCCAGCGATATGGATACCATGCCGTATTCCTTGAGCTCTACCTCGCGCGCCTTGAGCTTTTTCTCCATGCGCTCGCGGAACTCTTCCATCATGTTATCCACCTTGATGGAGTCCAATTCGCCCAGCGACAGACCCATCTGTATGGCCTTACCGGGATCGTTGGTGTGCACATGCACCTTTACGACCTCGCCGTCATACACGACGACCACGCAGTCGCCTATCTTGCTCAAACGATTGCGGAAGCGCGACACGGCGTCATCGGTGCAGTCCTCGTTGGGATGCGACACGATGAACTCGGTGCAGTAGCCGAATGTGATCTCCTCCAGCGCCTCGTGATCGTCCACGAAGTCGCCGGGCAAGGTCATCTGCTCGGTCGCAACCACGGCGTTATCCACATGCTCGCCCTGCATTGCGCTCAAAAAGCCGGTCAGCACTATACACAGACCCTTGCCGCCCGAGTCGACAACGCCCGCCTGCTTAAGCGCGGGCAGCATGTCGGTTGTGCGGCGCAGAATGGCGTCGCCGCTTTTCAGGATGAACTTCATCATATCGATGAGGTCCCAATCCGGGCGGAACGCGGCGTCCACATCCTCGGATATTACGCGAATGACCGTCAGTATTGTGCCTTCCTTGGGCTTCATAATCGCCTTATACGCGGTTTCGGAACCCTTTAAAAGCATATTGCGCAGTACGGTGGCGTCTATATCCTCCACGCCCTCGCTGGCCTTGGCAAAGCCGCGCAGTATCTGCGACAGTATTACGCCCGAATTGCCGCGCGCACCCTTAAGTGCGCCGCGCGCAACGGCCTTGAGCACATCGCCCGCAGCACCCATCTCATGCCCGTTCATTTCACGCACGGCAGAGTTCATGGTCTGGGACATGTTTGTGCCGGTATCTCCATCGGGAACCGGAAAGACATTCAGCTGGTCGACCGCCTGCCTGTTTTTTTCAAGCAACGCGGCGCCGGCGGTAATCATGTCCTTGAGCAGGATCCCGTCAATCGTTCTAAGCGCCAAATATTACCACTCCTTCGCGTGAGCAGCGCATCCGTATCTTTTTGATGGCTGCGCACCATTCCCTCGCGATCGATCAGACCCTGATGTCCTCGATGGACACGTTGACCTTGTTGACCTTAATGCCGGTCAGATATTCAACGTTATACTTAACGGTATCGATTATCGATTTTGCCACCGTGCCAATGCTTGTGCCGTATTCGACCACTATGAATAAATCCACGTCCACATAATCCTCGCAGGCGCGCAGACGCACGCCGCGACCCAGATTATCGCGGTTCCACAGCTGTATCAGACCATCCTTGGCCGACTTTGACGCCATAGCGACTATGCCATAGCAACCCAGCGCAGTATAACTGGCGATTTTCAGCAAAACCTCTTCGTTCACCGTTACGGTGCCCAGATCGGTCTTGAACTTGCAATCCATAATATCACTCTCCTTTACGAGACGGGCGGTGCATACGCACCATGCCAGTTATAGTATACTAGATTCTGAGTGCATTTTCAACCATGGTTCACAAAATAAACACGCGCATTATATGTTGAATAGTACTACGTAAGGGGCATGATAGCCATCTGCATGCGCCTTTCATAAACGTATTTTTGTTGCAATATAACACTATGCACTATTTTAGGATGGAATTTTAAAAGAAAGTTACTCAATTCAAATTTTCCACTTGCCTTTTTTAAGGTTTGGAGTTACAATATATGAGACTTGTGGAGCACGGGTCTGTGATTGAAAGTCGATGCCAGTCGCGGGCAAAACGATCCACGTAAACCGGACAAAGTGCCGGTGAGCATGGCGCGGTCTAGAAGTAAGTCCGTCCCGCGCGCGTAAGCGTGCTGCGAAGATGTGTAGTGAGAGGGCAGAAACCCGGGTAGCGATAGTCTCAGACGGCGAGTGTGGGGTCAAAGATCAGGTCAGCCGATGACTTCATGAGTCAAAACATTTTTTTATATTTTAGCGGGGGGAAAATCCAATGTACGAAGACAAGACGCTGGTTTGCAAGGATTGCGGCAAGGAGTTTGTTTTCACTGCCGGCGAACAGGAATTCTATGCTGAGAAGGGCTTCCAGAACGAGCCGCTTCGCTGCAAGGAATGCCGCGATGCCCGCAAGGCCAGCCGTGGTGCCAATAACAATGGCCCGCGTGAGATGTACGAGACCGTTTGCGCTGAGTGTGGCCGCCCGACGCGCGTACCTTTTATTCCCAAGAACGACCGTCCCATCTATTGCAGCGAGTGCTTCGCGGCGCGCAGAGGCCAATAATTCCCCGCGTGTACGAGTCTAATCTGCTTTGATGAATTAAATCGTGTCGCCGTTCGATACTGTCGAGCGGCGGCACTTTTTTGTTTTTTGGACATATTGCGCCCATCGCCTTTACCCGCACGCTTTAAAGCGGTATAATGTATATAAATTTATTATGCAGATATGACCCGGAGGTGAATCGCTATGGCAAAGTATAAGAGGGTCTTGGCAATAGTGCTGGACTCGGTGGGCATAGGTGAACAGGAGGATTCCGCCGCGTACGGCGATAAAGGCGCGCACACGCTAAAGCACGCGCTCGAAGGCAGCGGCGTGGAGCTTAGCACACTGCGCTCGCTGGGGCTATATAATATCGAAGGCGCGGATTTGGGCGCGGGTGTCGATGCGCCTAAAGGATGCTACGGGCGCATGACAGAGCTGTCGCCCGGCAAGGACACCACGACCGGACATTGGGAAATAGCCGGTCTGCCGCTTAAAAAGCCCTTCCCCGTGTTCCCGAATGGATTTCCGCAGGACTTTCTCGATGCCTTTTCAAAGCGCGTGGGGCGCGGCGTGCTGGGCAATGTACCCGCATCGGGCACCGAGATAATCGCGCGATTGGGCGAGGAGCACCTGCGCACCGGCAAGCTAATCGTATACACGTCCGCCGACAGCGTGTTTCAGATTGCCGCGCACGAAAACATAGTGCCGCACGAGGAGCTGTGGCGCATATGCCAAATCGCGCGCGAAATGCTTACGGGCGATCTGTGCGTGGGGCGCGTAATCGCGCGCCCGTTCATAGGCGAAGTGGGCGCGTTCGTGCGCACGGGCGACAGGCGCGACTTTTCGGCGGTTATGCCCGGCGATACTATGCTGGACGAAATAAGCCGCGCGGGCAAGGATGTCGTCGCGATAGGCAAGATTGAAGACATATTCGCGCACAGGGGCATAACGCGATCCGACCACGCGGCGGGCAATCCGGCATGCATGGCGGCGGCACGGCGCGAATACGAGCGCGGGTTTAACGGGCTGGAGTTCGTAAACCTTGTCGACTTTGACATGCTGTACGGGCACAGGCGCGATCCGCAGGGCTATGCGCGCGCGCTTAAGGAGTTCGATATATGGCTAAAAGACATGCTGCCGCTCATCGGCGATGACGACCTAATCATGATAACCGCCGATCACGGCTGCGATCCCAAACATGCGGGCAGTGACCACACGCGCGAGCATGTGCCGCTTATAATGTACTCCCCTTCGCTTGCGCCTAAGGCGCTAGGCACGCGCATGGGATATTACGACTTCGCCGCGACTGTCATGGACGCGCTGGGGTTAAAGAGCAATCTGCCCGGCATATCATGCCTTTAAATCAACAGGAGGTAGCTGCATGAACGAAAACATAAACGCCGCCGCGGAATACATACGCTCCGCCGCAAAAGGCAAGATTGATATAGCGATAGTCTTGGGCTCGGGCTTGGGCTCAAATAAGGGCGATTCCACGCGCGATATGGATGTGGAGACGCGCATCCCCTACTCCGACATACCCGGCTTTACCCAGACCACAGTGCCCGGGCACGCCGGCGAACTGGTCATAGGCAAGGTTTGCGGCTTGAGGGTCGCCGCAATGCGCGGACGCTTCCACATGTACGAGGGGCACGACATGGCGAGCATTGTACTGCCAATCAGGTCGCTCATACGCGCGGGCGCGGGCATTGTCATGCTGACGAACGCCGCCGGTGGCATAAACACATCGTTTAAGCCGGGCACGCTGATGCTGATAGACGATCACATAAACCTGACCGGACGCAATCCGCTTATAGGACCCAACGATGACACGCTGGGACCGCGCTTTCCGGATATGACGCACGCGTACGATGTGGGGCTACTTGACATAGCGCGCAAGACCGCGCGCGATCTGGACATAGGCATGCGCGAGGGCGTATATGCGTGGTTCACCGGACCCAGCTATGAAACGCCCGCCGAGATACGCATGCTGCGCACGATGGGCGCGGACGCGGTGGGCATGTCGACCGTGCCCGAGGTAATCGCCGCGCATCACATGGGCGCGCGCGTGATGGGCATAAGCTGTATAACCAACATGGCCGCCGGCGTAATAGACAAGCCGCTGAGCCACAAGGAAGTCGGCGAAGTCGCTCTGCGCACCGCGAAGGAGTTCTCGCGATTGATTTACGGGATTATTGAGAGGATTGCGCGCG
>CAYTOU010000133.1:0-7324 GCA_964439295.1 uncultured Oscillospiraceae bacterium | reverse complement strand
TTTGCGGACGTGCAGCGAGTGTGACCTCTCCGCCCGCGAGCTGCGGGCACCTCTCCTTTCAGGCGAGGCAGGGGCTTGGCTACGGCGTAGTCACGTTCTTACCCCATGATTCTACCACAGCGAAGCAGAGGCAAGTCACGCCGTAACTCCGTTCCTACCCCATGGCTCGCCTGAAAGGAGAGCTGTCACCGCAGTGACTGAGAGGTCACCGTAACCCCCGCACACAAACTCAAACTATTCCCTAATCCCTGTTCCCTAGTCCCTCTAACGCCTCAGCATTCCAACTCAAGCTAATCACTGACCACTGATCACTGCCCACTTTCTCACGCACCCCGCACTCTAACTCAACCTAACAGCTAACAGCTAACGGCTAACAGCTACATTCACGAATTGTTTTCAATTCGTCTCAAGAACGTTCAGAAAATACAGGATTTCCGCAATTCGCCTTTCAGTTTGGTTTCAGAGTTCCTCCGTAAAATTATCGCAGTAATTCAAAAGGAGGACGAATCAATCCCATGAAGAAAAAACCGAAGAAGTCCCTAAAGCACATCGTGAGGAAAATCATAATACTTCTGATTGTATTGCTCATACTTGCGGGGCTCGGCTATTATGGCTATTCAATGCTCAAGCAGGAATATACCGTGACATACGACAGCTATACCGCGACGACGGGCAGCATATCCAATGCCTTGAGCTTCAGCGGCAACTTAAATCTGGTTGACTCTAAGACTTACTCGGCTTCTTCCTCAAGCACCGTGCGCACGATATACGTATCTGTGGGCGATCAGGTGGAAGAGGGCGCCAAGCTGGTTCGTCTATCCAACGGCGAAACAATCGAAAGCGACTTCGCGGGACGCGTCAATGCGATCAATGTCGAAGAGGGCGATGAGGTTTCCGCCGGCACAAACCTTATACAGGTTGCGGACTTCACCAACATGCAGGTGACTCTGCGCATCGATGAGTACGACATCTCGTCGGTCAGTGTGGGTCAGCGCTGCACGGTAACGGCTACCGCGACCGAAAAGACGTTTGAATCCGAAATCGCTTCTATCAACTATATCTCTTCCTCGGCAGGCTCGGTTGCGTACTATTCCGCCGTGGCATATGTGACGGTGGATGACGGCATCTATCCCGGCATGCAGGTGACCATTTCCATACCGCAGGAAGAAGCGACCGACGTAGTTATACTTAAGGAAGACGCCATCAGCTTCGACGCGACCAACCAGGCATATGTCTGGATGAAGAACGACGCGGGCGAGCTGGAGCAGGTCATGATAGAGACCGGCGTAAGCAACGGCAACTATGTTGAAATCAAATCCGGTCTGTCCGATGGCGATGTAGTGTATGTCGAGGTCGAGCAGGAAACCACCAGCGGCATAAGCGGTCTGCTTTCCGGCATATTCGGCGGCACGCAGTTTAACGGCGGCGGTCGCGGCGGCTCAGGTGGCGGCGACTTCGGTGGCGGTAGCATGCCCGATATGAGCAGCTCTAGTGGCGGTGGTGGCGCGCCCGATATGGGCAACTTCAGCGGCGGACCGGGCGGTGATTAATCATGGCTGAAGAAAACTTCTTTTCGATGGAGAAGATCAACAAGTTCTACCAGATGGGCGATGAACCCGCGCATATTCTAAAGGACATTGATCTTACGATTGAGCAGGGCGAATACCTATCCGTACTGGGTCCGTCCGGCAGCGGCAAGTCCACACTCATGAACATAATAGGCTGTCTGGACGTAGCCAGCTCGGGCAAGTACATACTGCACGGCAAGGAAATAGAGAACCTAAGCGAAATCGAACTGGCGGCCATTCGCAGCCGCGAAATCGGCTTTATATTCCAAAACTCCCAGCTTCTGCCGCGCCTTACGGCACAGAAGAACGTGGAACTCCCGCTTATATACGCGGGCGTTTCACCCAAGGAGCGCAGAAAGCGCGCAAGTGAAATACTTGATCGCGTGGGGCTATCCGACAGAAAAGATCACTATCCAAACCAGCTATCCGGCGGTCAGCAGCAGCGCGTGGCGATTGCCCGCGCTCTGGTGAGCAATCCGAGTATACTCTTGGCGGATGAACCCACCGGCGCGCTGGATCAAAAGACCGGCAAGCAGGTAATGGCTCTGTTTCAAGAGCTGAGCGATGAGGGGCGCACTATCATAATGATCACGCACGATATGCACATCGCGTCGTACGCGCACCGCGTGGTACACATAATCGATGGAGTGCTGACGGAAGGGGGCAACACCCAGGATGCTTAAAAAAATGCGTTCCACGGCGATTATGGTTCGCGAATGCATATCCATGTCACTAAGCAACATACTCAGTAATCGCGTGCGTTCCTTTTTGACCATACTGGGCATTATGATCGGCGTCACCGCGGTCATCGCCCTTATAACCACAATATCCGGCGTATCGGGTTCGCTGTCCAGCTCGTTTACATCGATGGGCGCGGGCACACTGACCGTATCTGTCACGGGCAGCGACCTAAAGGAAGGCATGACCACGGACGATCTGAATACGCTCAGCGAGATGGACATAATCGATGGCATAACGCCCAGCGTATCGCTGTCCGCGCGCGTATCGCACGGCGGCAGCTACGACACCGGCGTATCGGTCTCGGGCAAAAACTACTACTACTTTAGCAGTAACGACATCGTTACGCGCGGTCGTCAGCTCAACATAATCGATGAGGACAACACGTCGTTCGTGTGCTTAATCGATGAGGACATTGTGGAAACGTACTTCTACGGCGTAGATCCTGTGGGCGAAAACCTGTACATAGACGGCGTGCCCTTCCTTGTGGTGGGTATATTCTCGTCGGACGATTCCACGAGCATTGCGGACATGATGGGCGGCAGCCCCTCTATACTTATTCCCTATACCACCGCGCTTAAGATGAACAATCAAAGCGTAGTAACGTCCTTTACCGTCTACCTTGCCGATGGCGTGGATTCGGAAACAGCGGCCGATCAGATCGAAACCGAAATGGACGCCATGTTCAGCTATGAGGACGATTGCTTCACCGTAACCACAATGAGCAGCATAGAGGACACTATGGAATCCATGCTATCCATGATGAGCGCACTATTGGCGGGCATTGCATCCATCGCGCTGGTCGTCGGCGGCATTGGAATAATGAACATGATGCTTACGACCGTGACCGAGCGCACGACCGAGATTGGTCTAAAGAAGGCACTGGGCGCGATACCGTGGCAGATACAGATACAGTTCCTTATAGAATCCTTCATGCTGTCCATGATAGGCGGTATTGCGGGTGTGGCACTGGGCATACTGCTGTCGCTGATACTGTGTCAGGTCATGGGCACGACATTCGTGCTCTCTGTCGGCGCGATAGTATTGGGCGTCAGCTTCTCGGCGGCAGTCGGCATTATATTCGGTTGGGCACCCGCCCGAAAGGCCAGCCGCTTGAACCCCATAGATGCACTCAGATCAATCTGATATAAGATAAGGAGGAGAATAACATGAAGAAAATGTTCGGAAAGCTAATAGCCGTATTCGCGGCGGCGATGCTGCTTACGCAGAGCGCGGCACTGGCCGATACGATTTCGTTCAGCGGCACAGTCACCGCGGGCGAAACGTACGAGGTGTATGCGCCCATCGGCGGCACAGTGGAGAGCGTGGATGTCGAGGTAGGTCAGCAGGTAACCGCCGGCACGGTACTGGCGACATTAAGCACGACTAAGGTATACGCGACCGAGTCCGGCACAGTCACCGGCGTGTTCGGTCAGGTGGGCGACAATGCGGATACCGTGGCGGAAAAGTACGGCGCGGTAATGTATATCGAGGGCGACAGCGTGTATTCAATCGCCGCCTCTACCGACAACGCATACAACAAGACCGAGAATAAGTTCGTTCATGTAGGTGAAGAGGTCGTCCTGAGTTGCTACTCTGACGGCGACCATACCGGAACCGGAGTGATCACGTCCATATCGGGCACGGACTACACCGTCAAGGTGCTTTCGGGCGAATTTGAGATAGGCGAAACCGTCAACATATACCGCGACAGCGAATCCTCGTCCAACCGAATCGGGCGCGGCACGCTTTCGCGCGTGAATCCCACCGCGGTCAAGGGCAGCGGCAGCATAGTTTCCTACGCCGTATCCAACGGTGATACGGTCGAGCGCGGCGATCTGCTGTTTGAGACGCTCTCGGGCGACTTTGACGGGCTGTATATGAGCGGCAATCAGATACTCGCCGATGTGGACGGCACGGTTGCCGAGATTAACCTATCCCAGGGCAGCAAGGTCGAAAAGGACAGCGTTGTCGCCGTGCTGTATCCCAGCGGCAAGATGCGCGTAGAGGCGCATGTCGAGGAAGGCAACCTAAACATGATCTCGGTGGGCGATGAGGTAAGCGTGGAGCTTATCTGGAACCAGGATGAGGAAGTCACATATCCGGGCACGATAACAATGATATCCGCGATAGCCGATTCGTCCACGTCGAGCAGCTCTTCAAGCGCCGCATCTATGGGTTCAAGCGCCGGATCGAGTTCCGCTTCAAGCTCGTCCGATACAGTGACTTATACCGTCTATATCGACTTTGACGCCGATGAAAACACGCGCTACGGCATGACTGCTGTGGTCAATACGCTGGAGGACACGGTCGATACCGAGACCGAGGAGGAAGGCAGTGAACAGAACTAAGCGCATACTTTGCGCACTGATTGTGTTTACAATCGCATTGCCGGTCGCATTTGCGGATGCAAGCACTGACGGGCTCGAAGGCGCGCAAACCGCTGTGGTGGAAACAACGGATCAGCAGGGGACTCCGCCGGCGGATGTCCCCGCGGCTGAACCTGAGGACGCTCCGACGGATACGCCATCCGAGGCGCCGACAGCCGAGCCGACACAAGAGGCAACGGCAGCGCCCACGGATGCATCCACCGCGGAACCGACGAGCGCGCCGACTCAAACGCCCGAGTCGACCGCTGCGCCGACGGCTCAACCCACGGCAATGCCCACGCAGACGCCCGAAGCGCAGTATAAGATTGAGATAGACGGAAATGCGCAGTGCTCTCAGGACAACATCTGGCAGATTCCCTATCAGACCGCGCAGGATACCATAACCTTCCGCTGGTCGCAGATCGATTCGGCCCTAAGCTATCTGGTCAGCATAACGTATGAAAAGGACGCGGTCGTAAACGAGGTCTACACCTCATCGGAAACGCAGACTACACTTACGATACCCGTTTCCGCACTGGCAAATGAGACCTACACCATGACCGTATCCGCCTATGCATTTAAGCCCGAGGATGAAGGGTACGACGTAAATAAGCCGCTCATGCAGATGCAGATACAGTTTGTCCTGACCCAGTCGCAGGTAAACCCCGATGGCGGCTTTCCGAGCGGCGGCGGCACTATCCCGAGTGGCGGCAGTTTCCCCAGTGGCACAATATCGGGCGGCGATATGCAGGATGGGATGATGCCTGAGGAGCAGGGCTTTCACGTAACGCCCGGCGAAGCATTGACCGACAGCCACGCATCGGGCGATAAAACAATGACCCCGTTCGGCGCGGTCGAAATCGCGCTATCCGAAGACAGCATGACAAAGTTGACTGTGGACGAAACCACACTGGACATAGTGCTGGATGATGAGCAAAGCGCATTTTACGCGGCACAGTATGAAGACGCGCTTATACTCACGCCCGAAGCGGATGGCGAAGAGTGGTCGGTAAGCATGTTCGCGCTCAAGACGCTTGGTAAGAGCGGAGTGGGTAGCGTGAAGCTGGTTCTGGGCGAAACCACAATTGAGATTCCCACGGATTTAAGCCTTAATGGAACCATATACGGCAAGCTTTCCGCGCAGGGCTATGTATCCAAGGACTATACGCTGACCGTCACCGCGCAGGGCATAAATGTGCTCGTTGCGGGTCAGGAATATACAATCGATGAGAACAACGAATTGGTAGGGGAGTGATGAGTATGCGCAAATGGCTTATATGCATGGTGGCGGCGCTACTCATGCTGAATTCTACCGCGCTGGCCGAAACGTATGAGGGCACAACCGCCGCGGCATCGACCGTGACGGTTGAAGCCGAATCGGGCGGCATACTGCAAAGCTTAAACGTCTTACCCGGAAGCGTAGTTGAGTCCGGCGATGTACTCTGCGAGGTATCGACCACGAAGGTATTTGCGACCGAGGACGGCGTTGTCGGCAGCATATCGGCATCCGAGGGTGACACTATCAGCGGCAGCGTGCTTGAGGTCAATCCCACCCAAAAGTACCGCATATACTGCACCATTGATTCGGCGTACGAAAGCCCGGAAACCATGCTGGTTCACAGCGGCGAAGAGATCTTTATCAAATGCACCAAAGACGGCACGCACCGCGCGACCGGCATAATCACCGAGCTGGATGGATCGGAATATCAGGTGATTGCGACCGGCGGCGAGCTATACATCGGCGAAACGGTTTACCTCTACCGCGACGATGACTTTTCGACCGATCAGCGCATTGGCATAGGCACTGTCGTAGAAAGCGATGCGCAGAGCTATTCTGCCGAGGGCGTACTTACGAGTCTACATGTACAAGAAGGCGAATACGTCGAGCGCGGCGAGCTACTCTACGAATACGCCGATGCCGCCGAGACCGCTATCACATCCGATGTGGACGGAATAGTAACGAGCGTGAATGCCGAGCAGGGCGACCGAATACAGAAGGGTACGACAATCATGGTCATCGCGCCGCTAGATCAAATCTGCGTAGAGGTCAGTGTGGATGAAGAATACGCCGCCACGCTATCCATAGGCGACAGCGCGGAACTCGTCTACGCCGCCGACGACACCGAAACGCCCGTTTCCGGCACGATAGTACAGATATCCAACATAGCCAATGACGGCACCTACGTCGTACGCGTCAAGCCCGACAGTGTCTTTGATAACCGTATTGGGTTGACGGTAACTGTTCGGTTCTAAGGGAATGCCGTAAACGAAGCAGGGGAACGCGCTTTCTTTTCGGGAAAAGAAAGCTGCAAAGAAAAGCCGTTCGCGTCCTGATGCTACGTTACTATAATCGATGCAGGGGGGGACGCGTTCTTTCTTTTAGGGAAAAGAAAGAACCAAAGAAAACCAATCTGTCGTTCTGATGCAGCGATGCCGTAAGCAGAGACAAGAGAACGGATTATATTGGAAGTTGCGTTATATGATTTAAGCCGCTGGACTCGCCTAGAGCCAGCGGCTTTGCTGCGGTTTGGAGCGTTATCACTCCCCGCGCTTCGTTATCTTACCCGTTTCGGGTCTCCGCGAATGGGATTTGATTCGGGTAGAACGATTCACCCGCGGATGTTCACCGCCGAACCCGTTCGGCGGCTC
>CAYTOU010000132.1:0-7364 GCA_964439295.1 uncultured Oscillospiraceae bacterium | reverse complement strand
AATGAGCCGCTTAAGCGGGTTCGGCGGTGAACATCCGCGGGAGAAAACTCCTACCTGAGTCACATCCCATTCGCGGAGACCCGAAATGATAAAGATAACATAGCGCGGGGAGTGATAAAGCCCCAAAAGACAATCAAGCCGCTGGCTCATAGCGAGTCAAGCGGCTTAAATCATCTAAAGCAACTTCCAATATATCCGATCCCTTGCCTGCCTGCAGCAATGCTGCATTAGAACAGGCCGAAGGCGAACGGCTTTTCTTTGCAGCTTTCTTTTCCCGAAAAGAAAGCGCGTTCCCCTTGCTGCGAATACGGCAACACCGCATCAGAAAGGCCATAGGCAGACCAAAGTTTCTTTGATTCTTTCTTTTCAAAGAAAGAATTGTTCCCCTCGTCCCTCTAATGAGCCATGCCGCTTTCTATTACCAGCAAAACGCCCTGCGCGACTTCAACGGAGCATTTGTCGGACTTGACTACGTTGCTGACGCCCAGAGGGAAAGCGTTGGTTATGACGCCGTTTTCAAGCGGGTACTTCATGCCGCGTAGAGTAACGCCGCGCGACTCGTCGGTGTATGAGAGTACCGAAAGCGTCTGACCGGCGAGCCCTTCAAGCTCAAGCCGGCAGTTCTTTATGACGTGTACAATGCTGTACTTGTCGCAAATGACACAACTGCCGCCGTGCTCGGCTATGTATACGCCTGAGCTGATGTTGGCGAGCATGTGATCTAAGCGTCCGCCGGTCGCGCCAAGTAGCATAAAGTCGCGATAGCCGTCCTCAAGCGCAAGCTTGATCGCAAGCATGGTGTCCGTGTCATCCTTTTCGCATGGCACGCGTATGACCTTTAAAGATGGGTCGATTGAGCCTCCGTAGGAGTCGAAATCGCCCACGACAAGATCGGGACGAATGCCGCTCGCGATAGCGTGCGCATAGCCGCCGTCACAGGCGATTATGTAGTCGTCGGCGCGTAGTGCGGGTAAATAGAACTCCGGCGATGCGCAGATTATGACACAGCGATTGGTGCGTATGCTACTACACATTGTGCATTTTCCTTTCAAAAGTGGCGATCTTAAAACGCCGCTATCATTGCGTAACCGCGTAGTATTCCGACTGAGTAAAGCTCGCGCCGTCACCGCTCGATTCAACCGCCTGAGTGCATGCGGCATCCGCATAGAGTGCGCCGCTTGAGCCCATTACAAAAGTCACATTGCCGCTGTCGGATATCGAGAAGGTAATGCTCTTTTCGGTGTCCTTGCCCGGATTGAGTACTACCGCTATCTCGCGCGTGCCTATGCTCTGAGCGTACTGCTCGTATACGGTGCCGTCGGTGTCGTATTCGAAGGTTATCTTTTCACATAGGACCTTTTCGTCGTCACGCATGTAGTATAGTTCTTCACTCACAAGCGATTTGTCCGAATCGTAGGTGTATTGGTCATATATGATTTCGCCCTCGGCCGCATCGTGACCGTTGGCTGCGACAACGTTCTGGTCACATTTTTCCGCCGGAATCTGCGCGGTAACGACATAGCCGCCGTCTTCGGTCTCGGATAGCACACGAGTGCCATCGTTGAACGCCGGATACGCGGTGTAGGCCCCGTCGCTTATCTCCATTTCGGCAGTGGCGTCTTCGTACGACGTGCTTGCGTATAGAGTGTAGGACGGAATGCCGTTTTCTATTTCAACATAGAAATTGCCGCCCACCAGCATTGCGCCCACGCTTTCACCGCTGTTTTCCGGATATACCATTAGCATGTTGTAGCCGGTTTCGCCGCGCTTGTATATTATGTCGTTGTAGTCGTATACATTGCCTTCGGCATCGTAGTATTCGACATACTCGCGCATGTATGTGCCCTTGTCAAGGCTGGCTCTAAGTCCGTTGCCGTTAAGCAGCTCTTCGGCAGTGACCGTATCGTCCGCAAACGCGCATACGCACGTCAGCATGAGCAGCGCGGCAAGTACACAAGCAGTTAGTTTCTTCATGATCTATCGTCTCCCCTGCGTTATCACTTTGGCATACGATGATATAATACCATACCTTTGGGGCAAAAAAGCGCCGGATTTACTAATCCGGCACTTTGACAGCGTTAATTTTTATATTTTATGCCTGCTGTGCGTCTACTTTGTTCAGTAGCTCCATGAACTCGGCGCCCGTAATGGTTTCGCGCTCGATCAGGTGCTGTGCCAGTACGTCCATAGCGTGGCGATCCTTTGTGAGTACATCGCGCGCCTTTTCGTGCGCGTTCTTGATAAGCTCGTTTACCTCGGAGTCGACGCGCGCCGCGGTTTCGGCACTGCATGTGAGCTGGCTGTCGCCGCCCAGGTACTGGTTCTGAGTCGTCTCAAGCGATACCATATCGAACTGAGAGGACATGCCGTACTTGGTTACCATGCCGCGCGCAAGCTTTGTCGCCTTTTCGATATCGTTGGACGCGCCGGTGGTTATTGAACCGAATACGATTTCCTCGGCAGTACGTCCGCCGGTGAGTACCTCCAGCTGGTTTAGGGCATCCTCGCGCGTCATCAGCACGCGCTCTTCGGACTCAACCTGCATTGTGTAGCCCAGTGCGCCCGATGTACGCGGTATGATAGTGATCTTCTGTACGGGTGCGGAGCCCTTTTGCCGCGCTGCGACCAGTGCGTGACCTATTTCGTGATAGGCTATGATGCGCTTTTCGTGCTCGGTTATTACCGAACCCTTGCGCTGATAGCCCGCGATAACCGTTTCGACCGATTCCTCAAGGTCGGCCTGACTTACCGAATCCCTGCCCATGCGCACGGCGCGCAGTGCGGCTTCGTTTACTATGTTGGAAAGCTCTGCGCCCGATGCGCCGCTGGTCGAGCGACCTATCAATTCGACATCGATGTTGTCATCGTGCTTTACCTTGCGCAGGTATATGTTCAAAATGGATACACGGCCGCGCTGATCGGGCAGTTCAACCGGAACGCGCCTGTCAAAACGACCCGGGCGCAATAGCGCCTTATCCAGCGATTCGGGACGGTTGGTTGCCGCCAGTATGACAACGCCCTTTGTGCTGTCGAAGCCGTCCATCTCGGTCAGCAGCTGGTTGAGCGTCTGCTCGCGCTCGTCGTTGCCGCCGCCTGCCATGCCGCTGTCACGCTTTTTACCTATGGTATCGATTTCATCGATGAACACTATGCAGGGCGCCTTTTCGTTGGCCTGCTTAAACAGATCGCGAACCTTTGCCGCGCCCATACCTACGAACATCTCAACGAACTCGGAGCCGGAAATGGAGAAGAAGGGCACCTTGGCCTCGCCCGCGACCGCCTTGGCAAGCAGCGTCTTACCTGTTCCGGGAGGGCCTACGAGCAGTACGCCTTTAGGCATCTTGGCACCTATCTTGGTGTACTTGTCGGGGTTGTGCAAAAAGTCAACAACCTCGCGCAATGCATCCTTTGCCTCGTCCTCGCCTTCGACATCGGCGAATGTCTTGCCGGTCTGCGATTCGATGTATATCTTGGCATTGGATTTGCCCAGCTGCAGGGCGTTGGCCGCGCCGCTGCCGTTCATGCGCTTCATCATAAACGAGCCGAGCGCCGTGAATGCCAGTATGGGCAGTACCCACGATATCAGGAACGACAGTATGGGCGACTGCTGCGTGGGTATCTCGGATGCGAACTCAACCTTGCCGTTTAGACCCGTCGCATCGCGCAGACGCGTCACCAGATCGTCATCCGACATGCGGCCGGTCTTGAATATCGCCAGATTGCCATTGCTGTCCTGCGCGGTAAACGTTATCTGGCTGTCCTCAATCGCAACCTCGTCCACCTTGCCCGCGTCCAGCATATCAAGGAAGTCGCTGTATGTGACCTCGGTCACCTGCGCCTCCAGCAGTCTCGGGAACAAGAACGCATTCAGCAGCAGTGTAATTATCAGTGTCACTATGCAATAGTATATCAGTGGTTTTTTGCTGGGTCCCTTCTCTACTTTCATTTTCCTTCCCCCTTATCTCGACCTTTAAACTATATATCAGAATCCGTTCTTAAAGCGCTTTATGGCATCGGATACGCGCAGTATCGTGTACAGATCCAACGCGCCGTCAACCATGAACGAAATGCCTATCAGCATGAACAGGGCACTTGCGCTTTCAAAAGGATTGCAGAGTATCACAACCGCCAGCACCACGCACAGCGCGGCGCACAGCATGCTTATCCACCACTTGCCATAGCCCATGCGCTTTATGTCAAGCGCCAGCTGAGCCTTAAGCACGCCGCCTATCAATAGCGCAATGCTCAAAACCGCGGGTATACCAAGCATCAATGCACTCGGATGAGCCAGAACCAGTATGCCGACTATCAACTGTACCGCGCCCAGCATCAGGTCATAGCGGAACATGTAACCCATGTCGGCGCTTGAGAAGTACTCGACTATCCTTACCAGACCGCCCAGTATCAAGGCTATGCCGAATATAATGCACACGGCGCTCAATGTCATTTGAGGAAACAGCAGTATTATCAGTCCCAGCACCATATACAGTACCGCGGACCCAAGCAGTGTATTGCGAATGTTCTTAAGTGTCATATTAAATCCCCCTCTTTGGTTTCCCATATCTGTATTATAGCTCAGACAAATTGGTTTATGAATAAACAGATCTCGTCTTATGACTAAAATTGCGACACATTGGGCTGTTTGTCATAATAGGAGTTATTAATGCTTACACTTGCGTGCAGGGCAGCGGCGTTGTATAATCGCAATAGCAATTTTAATCGCATGTGAGGTGCTCAAAATGGCGACGATTACAGTTATAGGCTCGGGCATGATGGGCTCGGCAATTATATTCCCAGCGGCGGAAAACGGCAATACAATACGCATTGTCGGCACTCCCCTCGACCGCGAAATAATCGACTATGCGCGTGAAACTGGCAAGCATCTGACGCTCAAGCGTCAAATGCCCAAAGGGATTACCTACTATCAGTTCGAAGAAGTGGATGAGGCGCTCAAGGGCACTGATCTAATCGTAAGCGGCGTATCGTCGTTCGGCGTGGATTGGTTCATGAATGAAGCGATACCGCACATACCCGACGGCATGCCCGTGCTGTCGGTCACAAAGGGCATGATGAACGCGGGCAAGGGCGAGCTGATATCATACCCCGAGGTATATTGCCAGTTGACGGACCGCATACCGTTCATGGCGGTGGGCGGACCCTGCACCAGCTACGAGCTGGCCGATCACGACTATACCGAGGTCACGTTCTGCGGGCGCGATATGGACCTACTGCGCAAAACGCGCGCGCTGTTTGAATCGGACTACTATCATATAAGTCTTTCGACCGATGTGCGCGGCGTGGAGTGCGCTGTCGCCATGAAGAACGCGTACGCATTGGGCGTATCACTGGCGGTGGGCATGTCGTATCAGCGCGAGGGATGCGAAAAGGAACATTACAATTCTCAGGCGGCGCTGTTCGGTCAGGCAGTGCGCGAGATGACGCGCCTGCTCAAGGTCTGCGGCGGCGACGAGAGCAATCTGGCGCTGGGCGTGGGCGATTTGTACGTGACCATATTCGGCGGACGCACGCGCAGAATAGGCATACTCTTGGGCAAAGGCATGGACTTTGACGCGGCAATGGCGGAGTTGAGCGGCGTAACGCTGGAATCGATAGTCATATCCGGACGCACGGCTAAGGCCATTCGCGAGCGCATAGAAGACGGACGCGCAAGCGAAAAGGACTATCCGCTGCTTATGCACATAGACGATCTGATAAGCTCAAGGGCGCATGTGAATGTGCCGTGGAACAGCTTTGAAAGCGAGTTTGCAAAGTAAAAGCGTCTATATACAATCAAGGGAGTGCACACTTTTCTTGTTTTGAGAAAGCGCGCACTCCCCTATTTTTATGTAAATCATCCCTTGCTCATCCTTATGCGGTACTCGCTCGGGGTGTAGCCGGTAAGGGCGCGAAAGCGCTGCGAGAAGTGACCCGGGCTGGAAAAATAATACCGCGCGGCAATGCTCGTGACGGGTTCATCGGTGGACGAAAGCAGCCACGCGGCGGCGACTATGCGCTTTTGCATGCAGTACTCCATCGGGCGGCAGTGCAGGTATTGCTTAAACAGGCGCTGACATACGCGCGGGCATACGTGCGCCGCGCTTGCGATGTCCCCTATGCTTATTTCGCTTTCGATATGCTCATCGATCCACGCGAGCATTTTCTTTATGCGCTTCACCTGCGCCACCACATAGGAACGCGCGAGCACATCGCCGCTTTTTTCGCGGGCATGTAGGAATATGCTCGAAAGCGCGCTGCGCACGGTGAATTCGTACCCATCTTTTTCGCTTTCGCAGACAGAAAAGCCTGCGTCAAACGCATCCGAGAATGCTTTATCATCGGCCGAAAATGTTATGCACGCCGCGCCGTCCGACAGATACGGGCGTACGTATCGCACATCGAATACGCTACCGGGCGAGCCGGACAGTATGCCCGCGTCAAACACGAATGAGCGAAAACGGCAGGGTTCATCCGACAGCGCGGTAAATGAATGCAGTATGCCGGTGTTAATGATGCAGCCTTCGCCGGCCGACAGTTCGTATGACCGGTCGCATATATTTATTCGCACTGAGCCCGACAGCAGGCGAAACACCTCCAGCTCGCGGTGCCAGTGCGCGGGTATTATGTCGGATATATAACGGTGAATATCGTCCTCATTGACGGCACAGTCGAACAGCTCCAAGCCGTCCGCCGGGCGCTCTTCGAGGTTTTGATTAACGGGCACGTATGCGCGCGATCGTATCATGTTTCACCTCACGCAGTCGTTTTTATGACAGTATACGCCGCTTTCGTGAAAGACGCAATGGGCGATTCGGTATATAATATATTGCAAGAAAATCAAAACGAGAATGTGAGGTGCCGTCTATATGAAAAAGACCGAGCGACTGCTCGATATGACGGATGGCAAACCGTTTAGTCTGCTTATGCGCTTTGCAATGCCGCTTTTTATCGGAAATTTGCTACAACAGGTGTATAATCTGGCGGATACCGCTATCGCGGGGCATATCTTAGGCGACGGCGCGCTTGCCCAGATAGGCGCAACGACCGCGCTGTACAGCCTTATCACCAACCTTGCATTCGGCATGAACAACGGACTTGCGCTGTCGGTCAGCCGCGCATTCGGCGCAAAGGATTCAGAAGGACTCAGGAAGTCCACCGCGTGGATGACAATGCTGTCCGCCGCGTGTGCGCTTGTGCTGACAGTCGTTTTTCTGTGCGTGAGGTATCCGCTGCTGCATGCGCTTCAGACGCCCGACGATGTATACACGGGCGCGATGCAGTACCTTGAGATAATACTGGCGGGCATACCGCTGACCATGGCGTATAACCTTGAGGCAAGCCTATTACAGGCGGTGGGCAACAGCCGC
>CAYTOU010000131.1:0-7384 GCA_964439295.1 uncultured Oscillospiraceae bacterium | reverse complement strand
TAAATTCAGCGCGCCGGAATGCTCATCCGGCGCGCTGCGCTTAAATGATTTGCATTACTTAGGGCTTTTTACGAATCTGCTCCAGTGCCGCGCGCGCCGCCACCTGCTGTGCCTGCTTCTTTGATGCGCCCACGCCGCGCGTATGCATACCCGCAAAGCCGCATTCGAATTCAAACGTCTTGCAGTGATCCGGACCGCTTGCCGAAATGAGTGTATATTCCGGCACGTCGTATCCCCTTGACTGAAGTTCTATCTGCAGTAGGGACTTATAGTCGTCCGCGACCTCGGGCGCATGCACCATGCCCTCGCCCAGTATGCTGTCGACCAAAGCGGCCGCCGCGTCAAAGCCGCCGTCCAGATACACCGCCGCGATGAGCGATTCCATCGCGTCGCACAGTACGGAAGGGCGCGTCCACAGCCTGTCGCTTATCGCGCTGCCGCCCATGCGCAGGTACTTGCCCAGGTTTATCGTGCGCGCGCACGCCGCCAGCGACTTTTCGCACACCAGCTGCGCACGCCACTTGGTCAATATGCCTTCGTCAATCGAGCGTTCATGATCGAACAACCTGCGACTTACGCACAGCTCCAGCACCGCATCGCCCAGGAATTCCAGACGTTGATTGCTCTTTACACCGTATTCATCGGCATATGTGGAGTGAGTCAGCGCCTCAATAAGCAGCATCCGGTCCTTAAACACGTACCCTATGCGCTCTTCAAGCTCGCGAGTATCCGTCATTACGCAACCAGACCCTTTATGCAGTTTACGACATCGCCCACGGTCTTAATGCCCATCAGTACATCGTCATCGACCGCAATGCTGAATTCGTTTTCCAGATCCATTACCAGCATGATTATGTTGGCGGAATCCGCCTTGAGATCCTCCAGCATGCGGGTGTCCATGGTTATCGTGGACTTGTCAATGCCCATCTGCAGTGCTATAAGGTCGGCTACCTTGTCAAATATCTGATTCTCAGTCATTTAAATTACTCCCTTCGCGCATTAGTCCTGTGCGCTTTCCGCCTCGGACTTTAGTTTTGCTACCTGCTCTTCTATTATGCCCACTATATTGCCCTCGACCATGCGTGCCGCCTGGAACAGCGCGTTCTTTATCGCGGTGGCGTTGGACGAGCCGTGCGCCTTTATAACCGCGCCCTTTACGCCCAACAGCGGCGCGCCGCCCTCTTCGGTATAGTCAAGGCGCTTTTTGACGCTGCGGAATGCCGGCTTGGACAGTGCCGCGCCAATCTTGGTCAAGGTCGAACTCATGAGTTCTGTCTTAATCATGCCAAACAGCATGGATGCCAGTCCTTCGACCAGCTTGAGTATTACATTTCCGGTAAAGCCGTCGCATACCACGACATCCGCCGCGCCAGTGGGTATATCGCGCGGCTCAATGTTGCCGGTAAAGTTCAGGCCGCTCTTTTCAAGCAGCGGATATGTCGCCTTGCTGAGCTCATTGCCCTTTTCGCTCTCGGCGCCTATATTGACCAGCGCCACGCGCGGGTTCTTATATCCCTTTACCTTCTCCATATATATGCTGCCCATTACGCCGAAATGGACGATATATTCGGGGCGGCAATCGGCATTCGCGCCGCAGTCCAGCAGTATATACGGCTTATTCGTGGACGGTATTACGCTCGCCAGTGCGGGGCGATCTATGCCCGGTATCCTGCCCACGCGGAACATGCCCGCCGCCAGTATCGCGCCGGTCGAGCCCGCCGAAACGCATGCCTGCGCTTCGCCGGTCTTGAGCGTGTCCATGGCCTTAACCAGTGAAGAATTGGGCTTGCGCCTGACCGCCATGACGGGCGCATCGTGCATCGTGATTACGTCGGGTGCATCCACTATCTCAATGCGCTCGCGCAATTTGCCCGCATCACTAAGCAGCGGCTCTATCTTATCGCTCTGCCCCACAAGTATTACAGATATATCGTCTCTCTCTTTAAGCGCCATGAGGCAGCCTTCGACCACTGCGCCGGGCGCATTGTCGCCGCCCATCGCGTCAAGTGCTATGCGAATCATCCGATTAAACCTCCTGACCGCGCCGTACGCGCGGCTGTCGGCACATACCTATGCATGCCGAAAATATGTCCCTTGTTCGGAACTGCCTGTCCATTATAGCATATTGAAAGCAATTGCGAAAGGTCTTTTAAGGCAAAAAACGCACGCTCCCAATTTTCGAGAGCGTGCGTTCTATGCCAAAACAATGCGTGCCTCAATTACGCCTTGGCGGGAGCTGCTTCTTCGGTCTTCAGAACCTGCTCGCTGCCATAGTAGCCGCAATTCTTGCAAACGTGGTGGCTCAGCTTCATGTGCTGGCAACGCGGGCAAGCCACGATGCCGGGTGCGCTGATCTTCCAGTTAGCGCGACGGCTGTGCTTACGCGCCTTTGAAATTTTTCCCTTCGGTACTGCCATTGTCTACACCTCCTCATCTCGGGTCAGCAAATCTTCCAATGCAGCTAAAGGCTTTCGGGTTATCGAAGGTGTATCGGCCTTGCCGCATGAACATTGGCTTACATTAAGGTCCGTGCCGCAGACCGGACAAAGCCCCTTACAATCGGGCTTGCATTTTACGGTCATGGGCATTTCGAGAAATACCACGCTCTCCGCGTACGCGGTCATGTCGATGGTATAGTTCTCAATCAAGAAAAGATCGTTGGGATCTTCCGGATTGGGCTCCTTGTAGAACAGATCCTCATACTCGCATTCCGCCTTGGCATCAACAGGTGCCAGACACATCGAGCATTGGCGCTGATAATCAACCTCGAGCTCGCCGCGCACTGTAACGCCCTCGCCCGCCATTGAGTATGTGCCTTTAAGCTTGGCAGGTGTCAGAAACTTGATTTCCTCGCCGCCGAACTCCTGATCACGCAAGGGCAATTCCAACGCAAAAGGGAACTCATGCCCCGGATTTTTTAGTGCCAAAGATACATCCATACGCATAACGTTCACCTCATACGCAACATTCCTTATTATAGCCACGCCCGGCGCGTTTGTCAAATGTTTTTTCACTTATTGCGGGTTAAATGAACGTCTACGCGCTCATTTGCGCCCGCATAAGTCAAATTTTAACATTCGAATTACTTGCCGGATACCAGTGCCAGCGTGTCGCGGGCTATTGCCAGCTCTTCGTTGGTGGGTATTACGAATATCTTCACGCGGGAATCCGCGGCGGAAACCTCGCACTCGCAGCGCTTGTCCTTGTCCTTTTCAGGATCGATCTTGATGCCCATCCACTCCAGGCCTTCGCAGATCATCTCGCGCAGCTTATAGTTATTCTCGCCAACACCGGCGGTGAATACCAGCGCGTCCAGACCGCCCATGGCAGCCACGTAAGCGCCGATGTACTTGCGGATAGAGTAAGCCCAGATGTCGATGGTCAGCTTGCACTGCTCATCGCCCTCATCGGCGTACTTCATTACGTCGCGCATATCGCTGGACTTCTCGCTCAGACCCAGCAGACCCGACTTCTTATTGAGTATGTTGAGCATCTGATCGATTGTGATGGGCGTGCCGTCATCGTTCTTGGAGTTGTTCATGATGTACTGCAGGCATGCCGGATCGACATCGCCCGAGCGGGTGCCCATTACAACGCCCTGCAGAGGGGTAAGACCCATGGAGGTATCCACGCACTTGCCGTCCACAACAGCGCTCAGGCTGGAGCCGTTGCCCAGGTGGCACACGATTATCTTGGTGCCTTCTGTCTTGCCCAGCAGCTCGCAGCAGCGACCGGATACGAAGCGGTGGCTGGTGCCGTGGAAGCCGTAGCGGCGAACCTTCAGGTCACGATAGTACTTCATGGGCAGCGCATACAGATATGCCTTCTTGGGCATGGTCTGATGGAAGCCGGTATCGAATACGGCGACCTGCGGCGTGGTGGGCATGACCTTTTCGCATGCCTCTATGCCCTGCAGGTTAGCCGGGTTATGCAGCGGTCCCAGGGGGATATACTTCTTTATAACCGCCTTAACCTCATCGTTTATGATGGTGGACTTGGTGTACTCTTCGCCGCCCAGCAGTACACGATGGCCTACGGCACCGATTTCGTCCATGGACTTGATAGCGCCGTGCTCGGGATCGGTCAGAGCCTTGATTACATAGCCCATTGCCTCTACGTGGTTGCTCATGGGCTCTACGATCTTAAACTCCTTGCCATCCTTCTTATGCACGAGGTTGGAGCCCTCTATGCCAATGCGCTCGACCAGACCCTTGGCGATGACCTGCTCGTTTTCCATGTCGATCAACTGATACTTGAGCGACGAGGAGCCGGCATTAATTACCAGTATCTTCATTTCAGTACCTCTTTCGGCATTTTATAGTAGGCGGCGCGGGCATGCCGCGCCGCTTGCGTTGCTTTTCCTATTAGCAGAGCTGAGCCTGTACAGCGGTTACCGCGATGGTAGCCACGATATCCTCGGCGTTGCAGCCGCGGCTCAGATCGTTAACCGGCTTGGCCAGACCCTGCATTATCGGGCCGTACGCCTCGGCACCGGCCAGACGCTGTACCAGCTTGTAGCCTATGTTGCCGGCGCCCAGATCCGGGAATACCAGCACGTTGGCCTTGCCCGCAACAGAGCTGCCCGGGCTCTTGAGCTGACCGACCTTCTCAACCAGAGCGGCATCGGCCTGCAGCTCGCCGTCCACGTTGAGTTCGGGAGCCAGTTCCTTAACCATGGCGGTAGCTTCCTGAACCTTGGTTACGTTGTCATGCTTTGCGCTGCCCTTGGTCGAGAACGACAGCATGGCAATGCGCGGCTGAATGTCAACCAGCTCGCAGGACTTGGCGGCGCCCAGAGCGATTGCAGCCAGTTCTTCGGCGGTCGGGTTGGGTATTACGGCGCAGTCGGAGAAGACCATAACGCCGTCGTCGCCGTATTCCTTCTTGGGTATCTCCATCAGGAAGCAGCTGGAAACGGCCTTTATGCCCTTGGCGGCCTTTATTATCTGCAGTGCGGGACGCAGTACATCGCCGGTGGAGTGAATAGCACCGGAAACCATGCCGTCCGCATCGCCCATCTTAACCATCATAACGCCCCAGTACAGCGGGTCATTAAGGAGCTTATCGGCCTTAGCGGCATCGACGCCCTTTGCGCCGCGCAGCTCAACCAGCTTATCGATATAAGCCTGACGATGGGAATCGGTGGCCGGATCGACCACGTCCACGCCGGTCAGGTCAACGCCCTTGGCAGCGGCCTTAACCTCATCGGGATTGCCGATCAGAGTGATCTTGGCAATGCCGCGCTTGGTCGCCAGAGATGCCGCGTTTATGTTGCGCTCCTCGGTGCCCTCGGCCAGCACTATGTGCTTAAGCGACTTGCGCGCTTTTTCCGTAATCTTTTCCATGATGGACATATTCTTATCCCCCTTAGTATGATAAAATAAGCTCAGGGTTTGACATGCGCCGAAATAGTGTATGCGCCGCGGCGCGTGTAATCGCAATCAGCTTACGGCGTTTAAGTCAATTTAGACTTCGCCACATGGCATTATACTACGATTCGCTCAATTATAAAAGAATATTATCGTAAAACATGGGAGGAAACGTATGCGCGCAGTGGGCATAATAGCCGAATACAACCCGTTTCACAGCGGGCACAGGTATCACATTGCGCGCGCGCGCGAGCTTTCGCATGCCGATGCGGTAATCGCGGTAATGTCGGGCGCATTCACTCAGCGCGGCGAGGCGGCCATAGTCGACAAGTGGACGCGTGCGCGCATGGCACTTCAAAACGGCGCCGACATGGTAATAGAGCTGCCCTGCATATTCGCGCTACGCGAGGCGCAGGGGTTTGCGCATGGCGGAGTGAGTCTGCTTTCGGGCTTAGGCATAGTGGACACGCTTGCGTTCGGCTGCGAGGAGGAGTGCATACCCTTCATAGAACCCGCCGCCACATGCCTGCTTACCGAGCCGGAGGACTTTCGCGCGCAATTGCGCAGCGAGCTTAAGAGCGGCACGAGCTATCCTTTAGCGCGTTCGCGTGCGCTATCAAAAGCATTGGGCATCGACGAGAGTCTACTCAATCGCCCGAACTTTTCGCTCGCGCTTGAGTACGCGCAGAGCAACATGCGCTTAGGTTCGCCGCTCAAGCTCATACCGATTGCGCGCACGAGCGACTACAATTCTCAGGAGCTATCCGACATATGTTCGGCGAGCGCCATACGCGCGGCGGTATCGCGCGGCGAAATCGAAGGGGCGCTATGCGGCATGCCCGAAAACTGCCGCGATGTATTTTACCGCGCGCTTACGGGCAATGCGGGCGCCGAAGCGTGTGCGCTTACCGACTCGGATTTTCTAAGCAGTCTATACATATACTCGATACGCAAGCTTTCGCCGGACCAGCTAAAGGCATATGCGGGTGTAAGCGAGGGCTTAGAAAACTTACTCTTACGTGCGGCGCGCGAGGCATCTAATACAGAGGAGCTACTCAACGCGTGCAAGAGTCGCCGATACACGCTTGCGCGGCTCAGGCGACTACTGCCGCAGATCACATTAGGCATAACGCGCGACATGCAGCTTACGCATCCCGCGCCCACGTATGCGCGCGTACTGGGTTGCCGCAAAAGCATGCTCGGTTTAATGGGCGATATACAGCGCTCGGGCACTTTACCAATCACGCCGGGCGGGCATACACTTTCGGGCGATGCGTTATGGGAGCTTGAGGTACGGGCGAGCGACCTATGGGGCTTAGCCGCGCGCGACCCCGCATGGCGGCGGGCGGGCATGGACTACACGCACAAATTCGTGACTATTGACTAGAATCTAATCGGAGGGACAAGCGAATGAAATCAAACAAGCTACAAAACATATGCACTGCGCTCTACTGTGTGATAGCGGGCGCGTTGAGCGTATGGGTACTGATCGCGTTTATACAGGGGTATTCGACGTTTTCAGAGCGCGTGCCGGTATATCTCTATCCCTGGGGTGGCGCGTGGGGCGTTGCGGACAAGAATCTCTTTTACGTATTCCGCCTACCTGTAATGGCGGTATGCCTACAGGTAATGCTATTCGGCATATATCCCGACCGCATAGAGGGCTGGTCAGACGCGATATACGCGCATTTACGCGCCGCGCTCACCGGTCTATCGTTAGTCGTGCTTTCGCAGCTGACCCTAAACGCGTACTGCAGTTTTTCGGGCACGGTCACGATAATCGCGAGCATAGCGATATGCGCGCTTTTAGTCGCGGGCATTATACTTACGGTTCTGGGCTATCTACGCCTACGCGCGCTACTCAAGCCCAAGTGCTCCCCCATCCAATCCCCGCTCTCGCTCCTAATCGACTTCATGTTCAAGGGCTGCAAGCGCAAGCGCACGCTCCTCATCTGCGCTACCGCCGCTTTCATGATATTACTTGTCGTGCCTTCGTTATCGCTATGACGGGGGAA
>CAYTOU010000130.1:0-7402 GCA_964439295.1 uncultured Oscillospiraceae bacterium | reverse complement strand
GGCGAACGGCTTTTCTTTGCAGCTTTCTTTTCCTCGAAAAGAAAGCGCGTTCCCCTGCTGCGCTAACAGTAACCCATCATCAGAAAGGCCGCAGGCAGATCAAAGTTTCTTTGATTCTTTCTTTTCAAAGAAAGAATCGTTCCCCCCGTTCCCTCATCAATACCCCAGCTTGATAGCCTTTTTGAGAATCTTTGCGGCGAGGGGGGCGGCTACGTCGCCGCCGTGGCCGCCGTTTTCGACTACTATGGCGATGGCGAGGGGGTGATCGGAGTCGGCGCAGTAGCCGACGAACCAGGCGTGGGGCTTGACCGACTTGCTGGAAGAGACCTCGGCGGTGCCGGTCTTGCCGCAAATGGTGTAGCCGTCGAGCTGGGCCTTGGTGCCCGTGCCGCTTTCAACTACCGATTGCATGTAGCTGCCTATCGTGCGCGCAGTGCTCTGCGATACGATGCGGCGGAATACGCCGCGACTAGTCCGTACCTGCGGTATGCCGCTGTCGCCGACAATGGAAGAGATGAGCTGAGGCTCAACCATCTGCCCGTCGTTCGCTATAGCGCCGGCAATCATGCACATGTGTAAGGGCGTCACAAGTACCTCGCCCTGACCTACGCCCGCCCAGGCTAGCTCGTAGTCGCTCTCCGTGTCCGGAAAACTGCTCTCGTATACCACAAGATCGCGGAATAGGAAGTTCGTGTTGAACCCCATGGTTTCAGCCTTGCTCTTTAGGCGCGAATTCTTGAGCTCAAGCGCAAGCGAACCGAATGTAAGATTGCATGAGCGCGCAAAGGCACTCTCAAGCGTTAGGTCGCCGTGCCCGTTGCCCTCGTTGTCCGTGACAGTGCCGTCGCCGACAACCATCTCGCCCGAACAGTAAAATTCGCGGTCGACTACACCGTCCAGCGATTCCAAAGCAGCGGCAAGCGTCACTATCTTGAACGTCGAGCCCGGCGGATAGAGTCCCTGCGTTACGCGGTTTAAGTACGGCGCATCCTCGTCCTCGTCCGAACGCTTGGCTACTCGCTTGGGATCGTACGTGGGGAGCGATACCATCGAGTATATCTCGCCGGTCTGGTAGTTCATTAGGACTACCGCGCCGTTTTTGCCGTCCGGGAAATGCTCCATTATGTACTCGCTTAGCTCGGCATCTATCGTTAAGTATATGTCCGAACCGCGCCGCTCCGTGCCCGTTATGTATTGAGTTAAGCGGTCGAATATGTTGTTGGATAGGCCTAATAAGGTCGACGCAAAGAACGTCTCAACACCCGTGCCGCTCATGCCTAACGTGTCGCCCACGGTCTGCGATACCGCGCGGCGTATGTCAGATGACGAATTGTATACTCGCGCGCCGTCCTCGTCGCTGGTCGCCAGCGTCACACCGTTGCGGTCGTATATGTCGCCCGCAATTACATTCTTGCGCGCGGTGACTAGACGCGTGTTGCTCGCGCTGTTTGTCCAACGATTGCCATTCACCATAACAGTACAGTTTAAGTATATCGCAAGCACCAGTATACCGCATAACATGATGATGCCCAGCATGCGTATATTGCGGCGCAGTTCCTTCATATGTCAAATCACCCCCGGTAAGCGCGTCACTTGCGGCGTGCAATCGCGCGCTCCTGTCGATTGATGGACTCAATGCCTAAAAGAATACCTATCAGTATCATGCAGCTGATAAGCGATGAGCCGCCCGCACTGACAAACGGCAGCGTCACGCCGGTCAGCGGTATCATCTTCGTCACGCCGCCGACTATGACGAACGACTGTACGCTAAGCATAAGCGTCGCGCCGAATGCCATAAGGCTGTGGAACGCGGTAGAGGCATTGAGCGCAATGCGTAGGCCGCGCATGAAGAGTAGGGCGTATAGCGCCAGCATGCCCACCGCAAAGAATATGCCAAACTCCTCGCATATCGCGGCGAATATAAAGTCGGTGTGGTAGTAGGGTATCATGCGCGGCGTGCCCAGACCTAAGCCTAAACCGAACATGCCGCCCGAGCTTATCGCGATGAGCGCCTGCACTATCTGATAGCCCTTGTCCTGCGTGTCGCTCCACGGGTTTAGCCATATGGTCACGCGCGTGCGCACATGGTCGAATAGGTAGTACGCGCCCACCGCGCCCACGCAGCCGCCCGCCAGACCCATGCCGGTCAAGAATAGATTGCTTGTCGCGGCATAGAACATGCCCAGAGTCAGGAAGAAGTATATGAGTAGCGTGCCCAGATCGCGCTGCACAATCAGTAGTATAAGGCACATGCCAATCGAAAACGCCAGCGCGGGTATCATGCGCTTGAGCCCGCGATTTTGCCCGAACGATGCCGCCAGTACCCATAGAAGGAGTATCTTCACGAATTCGGACGGCTGAAAGCCTATGTCCAGACCCAGCTTCTTGAGCGTGACCCAGTTGCGCGCGCCGTTGTTCCAGCCGCCCACGACCGGTAGCATGGGCATGAACATGATTATCACGCTAACCGCCATTGCCGGCCACATCCACATCTCCCAGCGCGTCACGCGGCGCATAATCACTATCGCAATAAGCATTGCCGCAATCGCGGGTATAAAGAATATGCCCTGCTTTAAGGCGGTAATCGGCTTTGTTATGTCCTCAAGCATTACCATGCCTATCGAGCATAGCGCCATCGTGATTAGGTATAAGACAGTGTCTGTGCGCCACATGCGCTTTATGAACATCTTGAGAAACAGCGTGCCCAGCGGGAATATCGCCGCCATTGCAAGCGCCTGCTTGTCTATGGGCTGCGTCTTGAGCGCGATGAGCACAAACCCGCTTATCTGAAAGAGCACAATAACGTATGTCAGCAGCCGCTCGGCCGCCGCACCCGCGCTGCGCCGCCTTCTGATGGGCGCGGTGCGCTTGCGCGCTCTGTCGGATTCCTGAACAGTATTCTTCTTCATATGTCAGCTCCTGCGCGAGCGCCATAAGCTCTTTTTGCCGCTCTTGTCATTTTGTGTCGGTTCATCGTCATAGTCGGGAATAACGTCCGGCGCGTAGTCGGGCAGTTCGTCTCTTTCCACGGTGGGCGGATTGAATTCGCGCTGCCGTACTTCAACGCGCTGCCTGCGTCCGGGCGCGGGTAAGGACGGCTTCTCTTCAAGATAATCCGGGTCTTTAAAGAACCGCTCAACGCCTTTGCTTTCCTTTGGCTCATCCTGATATGAGTCCGCATTTTGACTTTCGCCCTCGTCCTCGTATGGCACGAATTCGCGGTCGAAGTCGTCGCCGCTTGCGCTGACCACGTCGATTGCATGCTCGGTGCCGTCCGCGTCCACCTCAACCGGCACATCGTATAGCGTCAGTTGAAGCGTTATCGCGCCAATGCACACCAGCGCGCCGTCATGCACCATGACTTCCTGCTGTATGGGCTGACCGCGCAGCGATATGGGCGCATTGCCTATCGCGCCGATGAGCATGCCGCCCGAGCGCAGTTCGCCGCGCGCATGCCGCGGGTATACACTGCGGTCGCTTAAGCGCACATCGCACTTGCGCCTGCGCCCTATCACAATGTCGCGCGATATGCGATAGCGTTCGCCGCGCTCCACATTGCCCGCGCCGCGCACGACCAAGAATTCGCCCACCGCTTCACCGTTGGGCGACTCCTCTCTGTCGCGGCGGTCACGGCGCCTGTCTATCACCATGAGGCGCAGCGCGCACAGCACGGCTATGAGCATAAGTCCCGCGAACCAATAACGCATGGCAAGTGACGTAAGCTCAAACGCCTGTTCGTTCATGCGCATACCTCCCGAAAAAGCACCGCCGCACGCGCGGCAATGCGTATTCTTCACCTGATTATACTCATTATACCACACGCGCACGCGGTATGGAATGTCGCAACTGTTTTTTCACACTGATGCGACGAATGTGTCTCATTGCGCCCCGCGGGGTGTTTGTGTTTGTCAAAAAGTTGTGCTATACTATGTATAACTGAAAATCAGCGCGGCACAATACCGCGCACCGGAGGTAAGCGACAATGGACGAGATTCGCACTCGCGCACAGATACCCGATCACTATAAGTGGGACATGACCGCGCTATACGAAACCGACGCGGCCTGGGAAGAGGAATGCAAAAGCATATGCGCCGATTTAGGCACTTTGAGTGCGCTTGAAGGCACACTGGGCGATGAAGATAAGCTGCTTGACGCGCTCAAAAAGATGTTCGCGCTAAATCAGCGCATGGAGCGTCTATACACATACGCCAACTGCCGCAGCGATGAGGACAATGCCAACCCGACATACCAGCGCCTGCGCGACATGGCGATGCACGCGTATCAGGAAATGATGCAGGCCACCGCGTTTGTCGAGCCCGAGCTGCTGGCGCTTGACGAAGAATATCTGCGCGCTGTCATGGCTAAGCCGGAGTTTTCCGACTATCGCGTATACCTAAAGGGCGTAATACACATGCGCCCGCACACGCTCAGCCGCGAATTGGAGACCCTGCTTGCGGGCACGAGCGAAATTCAGCAGGCGCCCGATGCGATATACTCCATGATGACCGATGCCGATATGACTTTCCCGACGATAAAGGACGCGGACGGAAAGGACGTCGAGATTACGCACGGCAACTTTATACCGCTGCTTGAGAGCGCGGACCGCAATGTGCGCAAGGCCGCATGGGATGGCTTCATGCTGACCATGGCCAAGTGGGGCAACACGATTGCCACCACCTATTCCGCGAGCGTCAAGGGCGACATATTCTCGTCCCGCGCGCACAAGTACGAAAACACGCTGGAGGCCGCGCTGTACGGCAACGAGATCCCGCGCTCGGTATACGATAATCTCCTTAAGGCGGTACACGACCGTCTGCCCGCGATGGGGCGCTACATTGCCCTGCGCGGCAAGCTCCTGGGACTGGACAGCGTGCGCCCGTACGACATGTATACGCCCATTGTAGGCGATGTCAAGATGGGTCTGCCTTACGAAGAGGCCTATGCGTCGGTAGTCAAGTCGCTTGAGTGCATGGGCGAGGAGTACACGACACAGCTGCGCGCGGCAATCGATCAGCACTGGATAGACGTATACGAAAACCGCGGCAAGACCAGCGGCGCGTATTCCACCGCGACGTTCGGCGTACACCCGTATGTGCTGCTCAACTATCACGAGACGCTGGACAACAAGATGACCATTGCGCACGAGATGGGGCATGCTATGCATTCGTGGTACTCTATGGCCAACCAGCCCTATCCCACAAGCGACTATTCGCTATTCGTCGCCGAGGTTGCCTCCACGTGCAACGAGATGCTCGTCATGCGCGACATGCTCAAGACCACCACGGACAAGCGCGAGCGCGCGTACCTACTCAACCATCTGCTTGAGCAGTTCCGCACGACGCTATTCAGGCAGACTCAGTTTGCCGAGTTTGAGCTCAAGGCGCACGAGCAGGCGGAAAGCGGCGAGCCGCTCAACAAGGAAAACATGTGCGAGCTATACGAAAATCTGATTCGCCAGTACTATCCGGGCATGGAAGTGGGCGACACCGTGCGCTACGAGTGGATGCGCATACCGCACTTCTACCGCGCGTACTACGTATATCAGTATGCAACCGGCTTCTCCGCCGCGGTTGCGCTATCCGGCCTGATACTCAAAAACGGTCCGGAAAACTACATTAAGTTCCTAAAGCTGGGTTCATCGGTGCCGCCTATTGAGGCGCTCAAGGTCGCCGGTGTGGACATGTCCACGCCCGATCCGGTCAATCAGGCGCTCGACTTCTTTGAAGAGGTACTTACCGAGTTCGAAGATTTGATGAAGTAACGCCCTTAAAGGCGTGCGGCTTATGTGCATAAATATGCGTCTACATGCCGCCTCGTGCTCGTCACCCCTTGCAAACAGGCGCGGTGTCTGTTATACTTTATACTATCAACGCTTTGCTATGAAAACGGAGGAACAGCGATGAAAGGCTATGACCGCGAAGAGGCTGTCCGCAGTATTGTGGGCGCCATTGACCCGAAGGCTTACAGCGATTTGGGCATGTCGGTAGAGGCACTTGTGCGTCAGGCAATTGATGCCGATTTGGACTACATGAAGTCGGCGGGCGTACTGACCGAGGACGGCTCTATGGGCGATTCGTACTATGACGATGACGATGCGTTTGAGTTCCTACTCGACCGCATATGTCAGGAGCGCGGAATCAGCGGCGATCGTGAGCTACGCATTGCGAGCTTCCTCGATGACTACATGGACGCGCAGCAGTCTTACATGGAAAAGCACGGCCTAGTGGAGTGGGACTAAGGCACAGGCGTAATACACAGGGAGGCTTGAGTATTTATGAAAATCAGTTTTTCGACATTGGGCTGCCCGCGCTGGAACTGGAACGACATAGTGACCACCGCGGCTGATCTGAAATACAACGGCATAGAGGTTCGCGGTGTAGGCAAGGACATATCCGCGCCCTCGATACCTCAGTTCGGCGCCGACAGAATCGAATCGACAAAGGCACAGTTAAACGACCTGGGGCTCAGCATAAGCTGTCTGACCAGCGACATATGCCTACATGTACGCGAGCGCGAGCAGGATGTTTTGCGCGAGATAGCGGCCTACATCGATCTTGCCGCCGCTTTGGGCGTACCCTACATACGCATAATGGGTTGCGCGGGCGTGGCTCAGCCCACCGGTCAGGTGGACGAGGAATACGTATACGAAATGGCTGTACGCTGCGGCGCTATGGCTGCCGAAAAGGGCGTGACGCTACTTCTTGAAACCAACGGCGTTTGGGCGCAGACCGACAAGCTTGCCAAGCTCATTGAGCGCGTGAACTCCAAGGGCATTGCGGCGCTTTGGGACGTCAACCACCCCTACCGCTACTACGGCGAGAGTGCGCAGGTCACTTGGGACAACATCGGCAAGTATGTTCGCCACATGCACATGAAGGACTCCGTCATGCAGGACGGTCGCGCACGCTACGCCATACTGGGCTACGGCGATCTTCCCCTTGAGCAGATCATTCAGGCTGCTACCGACGGCGGCTACGACGGCTTCTATTCCCTCGAGTGGCTCAAGCGCTGGGACATCACTCTCGAAGAGCCCGGCATTGTTTTCGCTCACTACGTAAGCTACATGCGCTCGTTCGCGTGAGGACGAGGGGAACGGGGGAACGATTCTTTCTTTGAAAAGAAAGAATCAAAGAAACTTTGATCTGCCTGCGGCCTTTCTAATGCAGCTTGGCTGTAAGCAGGGCAGGGGAACGAATAATATATTGGAAGTTGCTTTATATGTTTTAAGCCGCTGGACTCGCCTAGAGCCAGCGGCTTGATTGCATTTTGGGGATTTATCTCTCCCCACGATATGTTATCTATGTCGTTTCGGGTCTCCGCGAATGGGATGTGTTTCGTGTAGGGCAATGCGCCCGCGGATGTTCACCGCCGAACCCGTTCGGCGGCTCAGTATAGACTCGGC
>CAYTOU010000129.1:0-7422 GCA_964439295.1 uncultured Oscillospiraceae bacterium | reverse complement strand
TATCCTGTACGGCTTGCATGAGCATATCGTTTTCCGCATCGGTCAACTTGACCGTGTATTTCTCCGCCTTTGCATTCAGCATCTATAGTCACCATAGGGCAGACTATTTGGTGGATATTCATCTAGGATAACCGTTTTTGCATTGTTTATACTTTTTCTTAGTTTTCTCACCTTCTATCGCTAAGATTCTCTTATATTATACCATTTAGCATGGAAATTGCAATTATTAATCTTGCAGAGTGACAATATGCACTATATCAAACCACATCTTCAAAAATTCATCACTCCTCCCCGTCACCATCATCCATATGTTTCTGTATCCAAGACGATATTGCGCCTTGCGAGCCGAACAATGCACTCATAGCGCCTATTAGCATTACAAGAGTCTTGAATATTAGCACCGACAGGAATAGCAGTGCTCCCCTCATGCCGCGCGGCACATCGCTTAGGCGCAGTTTGCGCTCGATTGCGGCGAGTCCCTGAATGCACATGAACACGACTACGCATTGCCTTAGGGCGTAATCAAAGCTGTACCACCACTCGGGCAGATAAGGTGTAAGCAGCTGTGAGAGGGCGTATGCCGCGCATATGAATATGCTGAAATCGCCGGGCAGATACCACTTTCTGAGCGGTGTAAACGGTACTTCAGGTTCAACGGCGTGGCGTACCGCTGTCATGCGCGGCCAGCTGACCATAGCAAAGCCGGCGAATATCGATGAAAATGCGAGATTACCGACCAATGCATAGTCGGTCACATACTGCACCATGTATGTTATGTAGTCAATGCAGCGCGTATAGAGTTCGGTTGTCGGATTGGATTCAAGCGCGCTGATCAGATTGTCCGCGCCGGTGAGATAACCGCTTGACATAAACAGATTAATTAGGAAATAGCGCCCCTGCATAGTGCGCGTCAAGCCGCCGCTAAAAATATTGAAGTCGCTTTGCTTGTCCCACAGGTTGCGGGCCAATTCGGCCTGCATCTGACCTATGTCGCCGTATACTGCGCGAATGATCATCAGAGCTATAAAGCCGAGCGCCGCATATGCGAGCATGTTTATTGTAATTGCCGTTTTAAAGTCGATCCTACGATAGTAAGTATAATATTGAACGCCAACAGGTAGTATAAGGCCAATTGCGGTGGCTACGGCTAATATCGGACTGTTGCCTAACCAGGCGCATACGACGCAACCGACCGCGCCGGCTGCCGCCCAATACCAGCCCGAATATACGCTTACAAAAGACAATAGCACGGGAATAAGCACTATCATAGCGGGTGCAAATAGTGCAATCAGTTGTACATGCCACGCGGCGACACAAGTCAAAAAAGCAATTGCGGCTCCTACAATGGCCTTTTGCAGATTATCATTTATCAATCGGCTGCCCTCCAAACCGGCGGACAAGTATTCCGCCCCCATTTTGAATGAGGTAATTATACCACGCTTTAGGTAAAGTGTAAACGCGCGTGGTGAATGCCTGAATGAGTGTAAGCCCTGTCAAAGCAAAATTTGTGCAGAATTTGATCACGTCAAATTGCGTTATTGTTATTGCTAAGAATGCGGTTCGGGTTTATAATTAACATATCAACTTTCGGAGGTGTGTCTAATGCATAAGCACATAGATTATCCGTCATCGTGCGGAAAAGCTGTCATAGAAGCTTTCCATTGGCCGTGCGAAAATCCACGCGGTGTCGTACAACTATGCCATGGCATGGCTGAGCATGTCGAACGCTACGACGAATTCGCGAGATTCTTAAACGACAATGGCTTTGCCGTAGTTGGCAATAATCACTTGGGACATGGCGCATCGCTGATTGACGGTCAGCTCGGCTACTTCGGCGACGACGGCGCGTATAACAACGTTGTCGAAGACATGGAGTTACTCAGAAAGCGTGCCACAGCGTTGTATCCGAACGTGCCGTATTTCGTGTTCGGACACAGCATGGGTTCGTTTTTGACCAGAATATATATCGCACGCTATGGCAATAACATAACCGGTGCGGTTATCTGCGGTACAATGGGACCCAACCGTGCTTCCGAAAAGGCGCAGCTGCCCACAAAGGCCATAATCGCGCTAAAAGGACCCAAATACGTCAGCCAGGTACTTGCCGACGCGTCAAGTGTGAATAACCTCAAGCGCATACCGAATGCGCGCACCAAGTTCGATTGGCTGAGCCGCGATGAAAGCGTCGTCGATGCATACATCAATGATGATCTGTGCGGATTTACGTTCACCTGCTCTGCTTATCTTGAGCTGTCGCGCATGATCGAAAACATTTCGGACGATGCGTGGTTTATGTCGGTGCCCAAGGATCTACCGCTCTATGTTATTTCCGGCGAAGAAGACCCTGTGGGCAACTGGGGCGAGGGTGTAAAGCTCGTGTATCAGAAGCTGCTGGATGCGGGCGTAAAGGACGTTACAATGAAGCTCTATCCCGGCGCAAGGCATGAGCCGCTTAACGAACTCAATCGTACGGAAGTATTCAACGATGTTCTGAACTTCCTGCAAAAGCATATTTAAACTGATTGGCGGTAATAGATTTGAACGTAGTATTGATTGGCATGCCGGGTGCGGGCAAAAGCACACTTGGAGTATTGCTTGCAAAGCTCATGGGATATTCATTTGTGGACACGGACATACTGATGCAGCAGAAGTACGGCGATCTTCTGGGTGACATACTAAAAAAGAACGGCAACGGCGCATTCCTGGAGCTGGAAGAAAAGATGATGCTTAGCCTTGATATGGACAATACCGTAATCGCAACAGGCGGCAGCGCAGTCTACTCTCAGCCGGGTATGGATCATCTGAAAGAAAATTCGGTTTGCGTCTACATACAGGTGCCTTATCGCCTGCTGGCAATGCGCCTGGGCAATCTAAAGCAACGCGGTGTCGTACTTCCGGATGGATTTACTCTGTTGGACCTGTTCAACGAACGTGCTCCACTATACCAGAAGTACGCCGATATAACGGTTACATTTGACAAGCCCGGCTCGCTGGACAATGCAGCGCGCAAATTGCAGGAAGAAATACTGGAATTCGGCAGCAAAAAGTAATCCGGTATGGGTTATTTTGAACCGTGCAGTGTGTCGTTTGGCCGTAAGTATATATTGACTTTCGGTCAATTGGTGTCCGAATCTCACTGTAATCTCGGTTTGACTGTTTTGACCGATATTCAATGATGCGTTTGCACGGTTTTCTGCCCCATTTTGATCTAAACCGGCGTAAACAAGCCTCTCCCATTGCCTTTGTGGCGGATGAGAGAGGCTTATTTTTATGTTACATCATAGCAGTGCGTATTGGAGATTATGCCTTGGCGTGGAACTCGGCATCGATCTCCTCGAGCAGCTTGCGAATCGGGAACTTCTGAGGACAGGCCTTTTCGCACTTGCCGCACTTTACGCACATGGAGCCGTCATGCTTTTCTTCAACCAGCTTAGCATAGGTCTTCGCATAGCGCGGCATATCATCGAACATGGTGCAAGAATCCAGCTCGCGGAATATGCGGTCGATGTGCACCTCGCGCGGACAGTCGGCGCAATAGCGGCAGCCGGTGCACCCTATGCGAATGCGGCTTTCGTACGCCTTACGAACAGCGGTAAGACCGTCTATTTCCTTTTCGGTAAGGCAGTTGGCCGAAGCATTCTCAAATATACGCAGGTTGTCCTTCAGCTGGGCTTCGTTGGACATACCGGACAGTATGACATTGACGCCGGGCTGATTGTACAACCAGCGGAAGCACCAGTCGATGTTGGTGCGATCTTCATCGAGTTCGGCATATACCTTTGCGACGTTCTCGGGAGGATTCTTTGCAAGCATACCACCGCGCAGAGGCTCCATTATGACTATGCCAATGCCCTTTTGAGCCGCATACTTAATGCCGTCCAAAGTCGCCTGGTTGAACTCATCCAGCAGATTCATCTGCACCTGAGCCAGCTTCCAATCGAAGTCGTCCAGTATTTCACGGAAGGCAGCGGCGTTGTCGTGGAATGAGAAGCCCGGGTAGCGTATCTTGCCCTTGCTTACCATATCGCACAGGAACTTCTTGTAATCCAGTTTCTGCATTTCATGGAATCTATCGGCATTCAACGCATGCAGCAGATAGAAGTCCAGATGATCGGTCTGCAGGCGTCCCAGCTGTTCGTCCAGCAGGCGTTCCATATCATCGTAAGTCTTTACCAACCATACCGGCAGTTTGCTGGTCAGAGTGACCTTTTCGCGGTAGCCGTCTTTAAGTGCTTTGCCAACCAGAACCTCGCTCATACCGCCGTGATATCCGTATGCAGTATCCACATACGTGACGCCATGATCGATAGCATACCTGATCAGTGCAATGGCTTCGGGCTCGTTTATTGAGCCGTCCTCATTTGTGGGAAGACGCATGCAGCCCATGCCCAGTACTGATGCATTAACATCGGTGTTGGGAAAATTACGGTATTCCATATTCTCCTCCTTTTGCGCTTTACGCGCTTTTAATTACATCGAATATTTTTGATGTGTCACCGATAAACAACGGCAGGCACATGTTAAAGCACTTTCGCGCTTCAACATATGCCGCCGAAATTTATTTCTTCTCCACGTCGCCGGCATCATCCATTGACTGACCGGTTACGGGTTGAACAGTCTGACCGTTATACAGCGGGATGGATATCAGGAACTCGGTTCCCTCGCCCAGCTTAGAATGCACTTCGATGTGACCGTTCATGGACATCACTATGTGCTTAACTATTGCCAGACCCAAGCCGGTACCACCCATGGAACGCGAACGACCTTTATCCACACGGTAGAAGCGTTCAAACAGGCGCGGTATATTCTCCTCGGCAATGCCTATGCCGGTATCGCTGCAAGAGAAATACGCTGTAGTATCGTCCTTATAGACTGCAACTGTCACGCTGCCGCCGTCAAGTGTATACTTGATGGCATTGTCGATAAGGTTAATGAGCATCTGCTTTACTCGGTCAGGGTTGCCCCATATGAGCGTCTGCGGCGCATTCTCCGTGCACGTCACGGTAATGCTCTTTTGCTCGGCATGCATGCGCAGCAAATCGCATATATCCGCAGCCATTGTATTGAGCTGCAGTGACTGCATCTCTACCTTATCATCGCCGGATTCCAGCTTGCTTATAGACAGTATGTCGTTAATAAGGCGCGTCAGACGATCGGCTTCCAACATAATGATGTTCAGGAACTTCTGAGCCATTTCAGGCTTGTTTATTGCGCCTGCCTGAAGTGTTTCAACAAATCCCTTTATGCTGGTAAGCGGAGTCTTAAGCTCATGAGAAACGTTGGCGGCAAAGTCAGTACGTACCTGCTCCAAGCGCTTGAGCTCGGTTACATCTTCAACCAGCGCAAGTGCGCCGACGGTATTGCCGTCATCGCGCAGAGCCGTTACATACAGCCTTAGCGGTCTACGTGCGCGTCCGACAGCTGTACGTGCAACGACATCACAGGTATATACGCCTTCTTGTGCCATGGCATCGGTGAAGACGCTATTCAGCTTGACATCATGCGATGCTTCGCTTATAGACATGCCCTCTGCCGAGCCCGATATACCCAACATTTGCTTTGCAGCCGGATTTATCAGAACTATATGCAGATCGCTATCAACGGCGAGTATGCCGTTCTGCATGGTATTGGTAACCATGTTCATCGCATGGTTGCGCCTACGCACGCTCTTCCATTTGCGGTCAACCTGTTCGGCCATCTCGTTGAACCCGTTTATCAATCCATCGGGATCGGAACGACCTTCAGTCAAGCGCACTGAGAAGTTGCCGGCTTCGAGCTGTTTAAAACCTTCATCCAGCTGATGCGCGGTGCGACCAAGCATATGCGACACGAGCAAGGCTAACGCCACGGCAAGCACAGGGATGATCGTAAGCCATATGTACATCGTACGGATATCTGTATTGACATCCTTATATACGGACGACATCGACTTCTCTATGCGCAGTATGAGCGTATCGCTAAACGGTACCGCCACATACATTTTGTCCGTTGTGCCTTCGCTACTGAGCCTATACGAGTTTTTGCCGGTGAACGCTTCCGCGATCTCGGGATTCTCAGCGGTATCCAAATGAATGTTGCCGCTGTATGTGCGCGTATCGGCAATAACCGTACCATCGGACTGTATCAACTGTATGCTGCTTATGTTTTCGTTAGTTGCGACCGAGCGCAGTGTTTCGCGGGCATCGTCATCGCTTCGCCCTGCGAGCAGCGTGCTAAGCACTTCTGCCTCGCTTACGCACTCGGTATGCGTACAGTCTATAGCATTGCTTTTCAGCATGCTGCCGGCACAAAGGCCGGCAGTCAAGCATGCAATTATCGATATTAATAGGACAAAAACCGTTAATCTTGATCTCACACTTTGGCCTCGGGCTTGTCGTTGAGCTTATAACCTACGCCACGGATGGTTTCGATGTAATGCGCATCGTCACCCAGCTTCTGGCGGATATGGCGGATATGTACGTCAACCGTACGGGTCTCGCCATAGAACTCATAGCCCCAAATGCGGTCAAGCAGGAAGTCGCGCGTAAGCACCTTGCCGCGGGAAATAACCAGCAGCTTGAGCAGCTCGAATTCCTTAAGGGTCAGCGACAGCTTTTCGCCATTGCGGAAGGCCTCATAGTTGCTGGTATCGATTACGAGCGGTCCGACGCGCAGTATGCCTTCTTCGTCATTCTGCGCCTGAGCACGCCTGAGCAGAGCCTTTACGCGTGCGATAAGCTCGCGTACGCTGAACGGCTTGGTTATATAATCGTCGGCGCCCAGCTCAAGACCCAGCACCTTATCCACTTCGTCACCCTTAGCAGTCAACATAATTATCGGAATATCTGCGGTGGAGGTGTTGCCCTTAAGGCGGCGGCATACTTCCATACCGTCAATGCCGGGCAGCATGAGGTCCAGCAGAACAAGAGAAGGACGCTCGCGCGTGCATACGGTCAAGGCATCCTCGCCGTTTGCAGCGGTCATTACGCGGTAACCCTCGTTCTCCAGATTAAAAGACAATAGTTCCAGTATGTGAGCCTCGTCATCCACAGCCAATATCAGTTCGTGTGCCATTTCAATCCCTCGCTTTTTATAATATTTGGTAGTCATGTTCGGTACGGCAACCGATGAACCGATGCTTATCCGCCCTCCGCGAGGGATACGGGCGCGGGGTCATCCGCGGTAAAAGCAATCGATACCGAACGTGCCGCCAGCTGAGCAGCTACATGCGAATAAATTCACATGTACCTATAGCCCGAACAATGGCAAGCCGTCGGGTTCAATAATACGGAAATCCAAACGGCGCATACCAATCCAATAAAGACCTACCCCTTTTTAACATTATAAATCATTCCACGGCTATTGTAAAGTGCTATTTGTAAAATACCTTTCTTTTTGATGGGATAAAATGCACTCATTAATGTTTAAAGCACGATTTGACTG
>CAYTOU010000128.1:0-7461 GCA_964439295.1 uncultured Oscillospiraceae bacterium | reverse complement strand
TCCCTAATCCCTCTAACGCTGCTCTCATTCTAACTAAAGCTAACAGCCAACAGCTAACGGCTAACAGCTAAACACTCCTCACCAAGCACGTCCACTTCTGCTCCTCAAAGCCATTTGCGCGGTACACGGCGTGTCCCTCGCGATTGTCGGCGGCGGTTATTACCTCCAGCTCGCTTACGTTAAGCGGCTTTAGCGCGTTGACCTGCGCGGTTATCATGCGCGACGCCAGTCCCTTATGGCGAAACTCCGGGCGCACGTATAGTTCGGTCAGCTCGGCAATCGACTTGTTGTAGCAAAAGGACTTGTACACCTGCACGCAGCAAAAGCCCGCCAGGCACTCCTTGGCATCGGCGACCGCGATAAGCTCGCGTCCCTGCGCGATGTCGTTTTTTACCTCTTCTATGTTCAGATTGTCCACGCCGTTGAACTCGCGGTTCATGTTAATAAGCTCCTGCGCATCCTCGGGCGATGCGAAGCGAATCTTTATCATCATATATATCGGTCTCCTTTTTAATAAGAGGAAATTTCGCTAAAGTATATTATACCACGAAAGCGGCGCATGTGATAGCGGCGGGGGTTTAAATCAAAGGCAGTCTTTTTTAAAGGTAACGCCTCTGTTTTTAATAATCGCTCTTGCCAAGATGCCGATTATTAGTTACAATATATATCAAGCAAACAAAGCCGCAGGGCTTTAAAGACAAATACAAAAAGCAGGAGGAAAAGATATGTATAAGCAGGTTATAGCCACCGCTAAGGATAAGATGAGCAAGACCACTGCCGTGCTCAAAAAAGACCTGACCACGCTGCGCGCGGGTCGCGCCAATCCCCAGATACTGGATAAGATAATGGTGGACTACTACGGCACGGCTACCCCGCTCAATCAGCTGGGCAATATCTCTTCGCCCGAGCCGCGCATGCTGGTCATTGCGCCGTGGGAAACAAAGATGATTTCCACGATAGAAAAGGCCATACAGAAGAGCGACATAGGCATTAACCCCTCCAATGACGGCAAGGTCATTCGCCTGGTCGTGCCCGAGCTCAACGAAGAGCGCCGCAAGGATCTGTGCAAGCAGGTCAAGAAGATGGTCGAGGAGAGCAAGGTCGCACTGCGCTCCATTCGCCGCGACGCCATGGATCAGCTCAAGAAGATGAAGAAGGATTCCACGATAACCGAGGATGACCAGAAGCGCGCCGAGGACGAGCTGCAGAAGGCCACCGATGCCGCCAGCAAGGATTGCGACAAGCTGGGCGCCGAAAAGGAAAAGGAAGTCATGAGCGTATGATTTACGGACTGCCGCTTGCCGATGCGCTTAAAATACTCTCTGCGCGCGGCGAGCAACCGCAGGTCGTATTCACCACTGCACCGCGCCGCGCGCGCGCCTTGGCGGATGGCGAAATGCCGCATGAGTATATCGCGCGCGTGATAGGGTGCGCACCCGGCCGCGTAATATGTGCGTGGTTTTACGAGCCGCGCCCCTAAAAAAGCGCCAATCGCGTTTAAGGCCGACCCTCAGGACGCACTGCGCCCGACGCGGGCCGGCCTGATTCGTTTATACGCCCCATATACGCGGAAAAATAATCGGAAGGTAGCTATATGCAAACCAATATACATCTGGATGTCACACAAATGCCGCGCCACATTGCTATAATAATGGATGGAAATGGGCGCTGGGCAAAAAAGCGCATGCTGCCGCGCGCGGCGGGACATCGCGCGGGCGTGGAGGCAATGCGCTCCACGATAACGCGATGCGACGAGCTGGGCATTGAGGCGCTGACGGTATACGCCTTTTCAACCGAAAACTGGTCGCGCTCGCGTGAAGAAGTGGGCGCGCTTATGAGTCTGCTGCTCGAGTACTTCACGCGCGAGATAGACGAGCTGGATCAAAAGAACGTGCGCATACTGATACTGGGCGACGTGGACGGTCTGCCCGAAAAGCAATGCGCGGCGGTCAAAAACGCCATGCAGCGCACCAAGGACAATACCGGGCTTAAGCTAAACATAGCGCTCAATTACGGCTCGCGCGCCGAGATAGTGCGCGCGGCGCGTATGCTGGCGCAGCGTGCGGCAAACGGCGAAATCGCGCCCGAGGACATTGACGAAAAGATGTTTTCGGACAGCCTGTACACGCGCGATCTGCCCGAGGTTGACTTAGTCATACGCACGAGCGGCGAAGAGAGATTAAGTAACTTCCTGCTATACCAATTGGCGTATGCCGAGTTCGTGTTCGACCCGATACTCTGGCCGGACTTCGACGCGGCGGCGCTGGATAGGGATATTGAGATATTTGGGCACCGTCAAAGGCGTTTCGGCGGGCGCTAAACGATAAAGACATAAATTATTATTTGTGGGGTGGCGCGAATGCGCGTAAGGGTAATTACCGGAATAGTACTGAGCGTGTTCTTTGCATCGCTCATGTATTTTCAGGGTTGGTATTTCCGGATAGTTGTAATGATAGCGACATGCTTTTGCATGTTCGAGATATACGACGCGTTCCGCAAAAAGGGCATGAAGCCCATACAGTGGCTGTGCGTGGCGTATCCGGCGGCACTGCTGGGCGCGTACACATTGGGGCATTATCTGGGGCATAAAGAGTCGTTCATGATGCCGGTCATGCTCATATTCTCGATGATATCTCTGGTCGTGATGGTCGCGCGCAAGGAGGCGGACTATCCTTCGCTTTCGGCGACGATGTTCACGATGATATATCCCGGGCTTATGCTGGCACTGCTGTACCCGCTTATGGATCTGCCGGATGCGGGCATGAGCACATTGGCGCTGATACTGAGCATGACGATTGCGTTCATGTGCGACATAGCGGCGTACTGTATAGGCGTGCGCTTTGGCAAGCACAAACTATGTCCCAACATATCGCCCAACAAGACCGTTGAGGGCGCGCTTGCCGGACTTGGCGCGTCGGTATTATGGGCGACGCTGGTCGCGTGGGTGGGCAGCATGTTCATACCGTCGCTACCGCCGGTGTGGCACTTTGCCCTATTGGGACTGGTATCGGGCGTATGTTCGCAGTGCGGCGATCTGACCGCGTCAATAGTCAAGCGGTATTGCGGCGTCAAGGACTACGGCACGATATTCCCCGGGCACGGCGGCATGATGGACAGATTGGATAGCGTCTTGTTCAACATAGTCACGGTGTACGTGTACTTTAGGCTGATGCTGATATATTGATACTTTATGCGGCTGTGCGCCGTGCGGATATTCTCATTCGCGCGGCGGCGGCCGATGTTTTTAAGACGAAAAAGGCGGTATTCTATTATGATGAAGCTGGCACTGCTGGGCGCAACGGGTTCGATTGGCACCCAGACGCTGGACGTAATTAAAAGGCACAGGGGCGAAATAGAGCCTGTCGCCGCCACGTGCGGCAGCAATACCGACGCGCTTAAAGAGGCTTTATGCGGCTTTCACCCGCGCTTCATGGGCGTGGTCAAGCCGCATGAGGCTATTGACCCCGCAAGCGGCATCCAATCGGGCGCGGATGTAAACGAGCGCGCGATACTTGAAAGCGACTGCGACACGGTTATGGACGCGGTCGTAGGCATGGCGGGGCTTAAGCCGGTCATGACCGCGCTTAAGAGCGGTCGGCGCGTACTGCTGAGCAACAAAGAGGCGCTTGTCGCGGGCGGTGATCTGGTCATGAACGCCGCGCGCGAGCTGGATGAAAAGCAAGGCTTCTCGCCCAACGGGCACATGCCGCCGCGCAGTCTGACCCCCGTGGACAGCGAGCACAGCGCGATATTTCAGTGCATGGCAATGCACCCCACGCGCGTAAAGCGGCTAATACTGACCGCGAGCGGCGGACCTTTCCGCACGTGGCAGCAAAAGGACATTGCCGCCGCCACGCCCGCGCAGGCGCTCAACCACCCGACATGGCGCATGGGCGGCAAGGTGACGATAGACAGCGCGACCCTTATGAACAAGGGGCTTGAGATAATAGAGGCGTGCAGGCTCTTTTCCATGCCGCCCGAAAAGATAGATGTGCTCGTGCATCCGCAGAGCATAGTCCACTCCATGGTCGAATTCGAGGACGGCGCGGTGCTGGCGCAGCTGGCCGTGCCCGACATGCGCGGACCTATCGCCTATGCTTTAGGATACCCGGACAGGATAGAGTCGGGACTAAGCGTGCTGGATCTGGCGGGCAAGTCATTGACGTTTGAAAAGGCGGATACCGGGCGCTTCCCCTGCCTGCGTCTGGCATACGAGGCAATGGCGGCGGGCGGCGGCGCGCCGTGCGTTATGAACGCGGCGGACGAGGCGGCTGTCGAAGGCTTCCTAAACGGCAAGACCGACTTTTACGGAATCGCAAACGCGGTCGAGCGCACGCTTGAACGCTTTTCCGGCGCGCCCTGCGAGAGCGTCGAGCAGCTTATAGATCTGGGGCGGCAGGCGCATGCCTATGCGGCATCCGTGTTGGGGTGCTGAGGGCGGGAGGTAGTTTAAATGTCAATTTGGAGCATCATAATTGCTATACTGATACTCGCGCTATGCGTGTTCATACACGAGCTGGGGCACTTTCTGTCGGCCGTTGTGCTGGGCATACCGGTCGAGGAGTTTTCGTTGGGCTTCGGGCATAAGCTATGGCAAAGGAAGTTCAAGGGCATAAAGTTCTCAATACGAATAGTGCCCTTGGGCGGATACGTGCGATACTGCCTTGACGACAGCGATGTCGTGGGCAAGGAAGAAACCGACGAGAGCTTAGAAGAAGCCATTGCCGCCGCGGGCGATAAGAGCTACATAAACCAGCCCGCGTGGAAGCGCTTCATAAGCGCCTTCTTCGGCCCGTTCATGAACGTATTGCTGGCGTTCGGCGTGGCGGTCGCTATATACGTCATGATAGGCAATCCCGTATCCGTGCCGCGCGTGGCGCAGTACTCCACCGACTCGGCGGCGTACGCGGCGGGCGTAGAGGCGGGCGACATAATTGTCGCGGTAAACGGCACAGAAGTCAGCTACGACACGCAGGGACTTCAGACCGTGTCCGACGCAATCGCGTCATCGCAGGGCAATGCGGTCACATTGACCATGGAGCGCGATGGCGAGCGCGTTGACCTAAGTGTCACTCCGGTATACGACGAAGACAACGGCCGGTACATGATAGGCATATATTTCGGCACGGCATATTCGCCCTGCACGGCGTGGCAGGCGATTACGCGCGCGGGCGACTATATGGTGCGCTTTACCACCGGGATGTATCAGTCCTTAGGCAGCCTATTCACGAGCGGTCAAAAGATAACCGACCAGCTGACCGGCCCCGTGGGCACGGTGCAGATTATATCCGAGCAGGTGGAAAAGGGCGGCTTTGAGACGCTGCAGATTCTGATGATGATTTCACTCAATCTGGGACTACTGAACCTAATGCCCATACCGGGACTGGACGGATTTAAGCTAGTTCTGCTGCTGCTGGAAATGATAAGGCGCAAGCCTGTTCCCCCCAAGTACGAGGCGGTTGTAAGTCTGGCGGGACTGGTGCTACTATTCGGACTAATGATATTCATAACATTCAGCGATGTGGCAAAGCTAATAGGCGGCTAAAGCTGATAGGAGGCGCTATACATGAGCAAGAGCGTAATGATAGGCAATGTGAAGATAGGCGGCGGCGCGCCGGTCGCGATACAGTCGATGACCAACACCGACACGCGCGACGCGAGAGCCACACTGAATCAGATAGTCAAGCTGTACGAGGCGGGATGTCAGATCGCGCGCGTCGCGGTACACGACGAGGAATGCGTGCGCGCGGTCAGGTATCTGGTGGACAATAGCCCGATACCGCTTGTCGCGGACATACATTTCGATTACCGTCTGGCGATAGGCGCAATCGAAAACGGCATAGCCAAGGTGCGCATTAACCCGGGCAACATAGGCTCGCAGGACAATGTAAGAAAGCTTGCCGACTGCCTAAAGATGCATCACGTGCCGGTGCGCATAGGCGTTAACTCCGGCTCGATAGAGCGCGAGATAATGCAAAAGTACGGCGCGACCGCGCAGGGCATGGTGGAGAGCGCCTTAAAGCACGCGTCCTACCTTGAGCGCGAGGGCTTTGACGACATAGTGCTGTCGCTTAAGTCGTCCGACGTGCGCACGACTGTTGAGAGCTATCGTCTGGCGCACAAGATGTGCGACTATCCGCTGCACGTGGGCGTGACCGAGGCGGGTCTGCCCGAGGACGGCATGATAAAGAGCGCAATCGGCATAGGGTCGCTGCTGCTTGACGGCATAGGCGACACGATACGCGTATCGCTGACCGCCGATCCGGTCGAGGAAATAGCGGCGGCAAAGAAGATTATGCGCGCGGCGGGCGTCTTGACCGACTCGGTCGAGGTCATATCCTGTCCCACATGCGGACGTTCGCGCATAGACGTCGCCACGATAGCGCGGCGCGTATACGCCGCCACGCGCGGCATAAAGCGCCCGCTCAAGGTCGCGGTAATGGGCTGCGTGGTAAACGGTCCGGGCGAGGCGCGCAGTGCCGATATAGGCATTGCCGGCGGCGCGGGCTGCGGCGCGCTGTTCCGCAAGGGCGAGCCGCCCGTCAAGGTCGAAGGCGATCTGGCGCAGATACTGCTCAACGCGATTGACGAGGAGCTAAAGCGCGGAGGAGATAAATGATTACTTTGCGCAAAGCAACCGCCGCCGATTGCCCCGAGATGGCGGCACTGCTGACCGACGCGTTTGACGGTTACCCCATATATGCCCTGGCGGATGGGCATACAAAGGGCGGGCACACCGCGCGCGAAATGCTGGCGGCGATGAACGTAATGCTGTGCAACTTCTTTATGCGCTACGGAAAGGACTGCTTTATAGCCGAGGACGAGGGCATAATGGCGGGACTGATAATGCCCGAATCGCCATTATCGCCGCGCATGAGCGCGGTGCGCTCGTCGCTGTGCGGCGGTCTGGAGCTGTTTAAATACATGTCGCCGGGCGCGCTGCGCGAATACGCGCAGGTGTTAATCGCGCCCGATGCCGACAAGAAGCTACGCGGCAAGGACGACATGTACATACTGAACATAGCGGTAAATGACCTGTGGCGCGGTCAAGGTCTGGGGCGCACGCTGATAGACGAGTGCGCCGTGCCGTACGCCCGCGAAAAGGGCTGCACGCGCATAACGCTAAACACCTGCACCGATGAGGGCGTCAAGATGTACGAGCATTTGGGATTCGAGAAAGTGGATGAAGTGACGTATAGTTGCTTTGGGAAGAGCGTTGTTTACGCCGCTATGGCGCGCGGTGTTTGAGCTGTTAGCGGTTAGCCGTTAGCTGTTAGCTTGAGTTAGAGTGCGGGGGGTAGTGACTAGTAGGCGAGTAGGCGAGTGACTAGTTTAAGTTAGAATGAGGGGTTACGCCGTAGCCCATCCCCCAAAGCCGTCCCTGAAAGGGAAGGTGCCCGCAGTTCGCGGGCGGAAGGGTTTCACTGCGGCACGATGATTCGTAATAAGTTGCAAATGAGA